>CAZJRT010000276.1:2045-2506 GCA_964548445.1 uncultured Pseudobdellovibrionaceae bacterium | reverse complement strand
CAGCCGGGTGTGTAATTGCTTCTTTATTGGCAACTGCAACCACCGAAAGCTTGTCAAAGCCATAAATCCGGAGAATTTCTTCAACAATATCTGCCCTGCCGGCAATATCCCCTCTCCATGAGGGTGGCTCCACGACCCAGGCATCCTTGTCGGCGCCAGTTACAATAAAACCGAGTGATGTAAGAATGCTTTGCTGTTCTTTACGGTCGACTTTCACTCCACCGAGCTTAAGGCAGTAATCAGGATTATATTCTATTGCCCGTTGCCATTTGGGAGTTTCACCGGCCTTGACAACTTCACTTGCCTCTCCGCCACAAATATCCAGAATAAGACGGGTAGCGACTTCCATACCATCATAAGTAAATTCAGGATCAATTCCTCGCTCAAAGCGATAACGGGCATCACTTTCTATCTGCAAGGTTCTCCCTGTCCGGGCTATGGCCTGTGGGCTAAAGTAAGCG
>CAZJRT010000276.1:0-2035 GCA_964548445.1 uncultured Pseudobdellovibrionaceae bacterium | reverse complement strand
CATTAACCGTATCTTCTTCCGAACCTGTAGATGTGCCTCCCACGACACCACCAAGCCCGAGAACTCCGTTATCATCACAAATCACAGTGTGGCCTTCATCAAGCTCATATGACTTGTCGTTAAGAGCTTCGAAGCTTTCACCTTCTTTGGAAAGGCGAACATGAATATTGCCCTGAAGCCGATCAGCATCATATACGTGCAAGGGTCTGGACATACCAACTGACATGTAATTGGTAATATCCACTAAAGCCGATATCGGTCGCAGACCGATCGCCTTAAGACGGCGCTGCATCCACTGAGGCGAAGGGCCATTTTTGACGTCGCGAATATACCTGCCAAGAAATAGCGGATTAGTCCCGGTCTGGATATCAACAGAAACAGGCGATTTAAAGCTACCTTTAACCGGTTCTATATCCAGTTCCTTTAATTTCCCCAGTCCGGCAGCAGCCAGATCACGGGCTATACCATAAACACCGGTGCAATCAGCGCGGTTAGGTGTAATCGAAACATCAATTACCGGATCACAAAGCCCCATAACTTCGGCAAAAGGTAAACCGGTTTCGGTTCCTTCAGGAAGTTCTATTATCCCTTCATGGCTGTCTGAAAGAGCCATTTCGCGCTCAGAGACCAGCATCCCTCTGGATTCGACACCGCGAATAACACCTTTTTTCAGAACCATATCAATACCGGGTATAAAGCTGCCCTCGGGCGCGAATACTCCGACCATGCCGGCGCGCGCATTGGGAGCACCGCAAACAACCTGGATCTTCTCACTTCCTGTATTAACAACGCATACCTTGAGTCGGTCTGCGTCAGGATGCTTTTCAGCGCTTTCCACAAAGGCGGTAAAGAAAGGTTCATATGCTTTTGAAGGATCTTCAATCCCTTCCACTTCCAGACCAATATCTGTAAGCGTCTGCCCTATTTCTTCAATAGTTGCCTGTGTATCGAGATATTCCTTGAGCCAGCCTAAAGTGAATTTCATTTTACAGTCCTATTTACCAAAAACGCTTTAGAATTAGCGCGATTGCGAGACAAGGCCAAGAGGTTTCTTGAAGATTGGCGGGGATTTCTCCTGATAGTCAGGTAATTAAGCCCGTTATAATAACCCGGCCAGAAATGTATCCGGCAACTTTTTTCGATTTGATCAAGCCAGCGGAAGAACATAAAAACTGAAATCAAGTTTTACACCAATGTTTTCATACAGTTTTGTAGCTGCTTCATTTTTGGTCTCGGCCAGCCAGTAAATTCTTTTCCACTTATGCCTGCGCCCCTCAAGTTCCAACTCCATGATTAAAGCTTTAGCCAGACCGCGACGCCTGCTGGTCGGATCCACAAACAAATCCTGCATATAGCATACGGGCTCGATAGCCCCGGTTGTCGGATGGATGACATAGTGGCATATACCACTCATGCGACCCTCCAGCCATGCCCCCATACCTTTAACCTGTCCATCAGGCTCCATAAGCCTGCGCCAGGTCTCTGCCGTAATTTTCTCATTGCACTTTCCACGATTGTTTGCCAGCCACAAAGGCCGCCAGCTATCATAATCTTCTTCCCGGTACTTACGGACTACAACAGAATCTGTCATCTTCTACCTGTCATCATAATTCCGGAACTTTCCAGCAAGAGCCTTTAAGACCCCTTCCCGGCCTTTTTCGGTTAGTTCCTGATAATCTCTGAGCGCCGTATTTTGTTGCTCTTCATCTTCAAAAGAAAAAACAGCAGTCTCAACCATCTTTTCAAAATCCACACTCTCAAGCTGTGTACGCTGTAACTTGGCCAGTATTTCCTGTTCTTGCGCGGCAAAATCTCCATCGCACCATGCCAGCATTCGCGCATAATGGAAAAACGTAGCACGATCATTTTGCTCTTCTATCTGTGAGAACATTCCAGAGATATCCGGCGGCTCCCGGAGGTCCCCTTTCAAGATTTCTCTTTGCTTGTCAGAAAACGGGACTATTTCCAGTATTTTTGCCAGAAAATTCACCTCATCATCGCTGACAAGCTCATCAGCATTCGCAAAGGCAAATAT
>CAZJRT010000275.1:0-2508 GCA_964548445.1 uncultured Pseudobdellovibrionaceae bacterium | reverse complement strand
ATCCCTGACGCTCCGCCGGAACTTCGACGCGCCAGGACGAGCAGCTGGACAGGCCCGGCCGAACCTCTGGCTAACAAAATTGGCAACAGCGCCGGGTACGGCTTTATGATGATTGGCAATCCTTCGCCGGTTCCGCTGGTAATTTCGATAGATGTCGAAAATCGGCCTATAATAGACAGATTACGGGATATTGGCTTGCAACTGGGCCAGCGCGCCGATCTTAGAGTTGACGCAAGCCGTCAGATCGTCGAGATTCAATATGCCCCTCTGACCAGTATGGGAAATCCGGGTTAATTTAATGAGCAAATTTGCCAGACTATTTATTTTTCTGAGTTTGACACTACCGGCTTTTCCGATTGCCGGACTGGCGCAGGATGCTTCTTCGCCAATTACCCCGCCACCATCCATTGAAAATCTGGAACAAATCCCGAAGCTCAATAAAATTATCAACGAAGAAACCGGGTTGCCTTTCGATATCCGTATGGAAGCCATGAGAGAGGCTGCCCTGTCTTATGGCGCCCGAGGCGGTCTTGCCTGGCGCACATGGCAAATTCGTCAGGAGCTGGACAAACGAACCGGATATCTGGATAAAGTCTTTGATTTTCGTCAGTTACTTATTCCAGCACCCTCAGGACTGGTAATCGAACCGCCAGTTATTTCTGAAGCAGAAAACGCGCTTATTATAGACAACGGCGGATTAAATGCCGCTGTTGCAGATCGTTATTATCACATTAACGATAATGCCCGTATTGTAACTACCGGGCGCAACTGGCGCAGTTATCTCGAGCGTAACTGGGGCGAGGTCACTCCTCCACCGGATATTTTGCGGCCAGCCAACAAGGAGGAGCGAGAATACTGGATAGAACTGGTCCGGCAGGGCTGGAATGAAGGTGTAGAACAGGCTGATGAGGTGTTCCAAAACGATCTTGACAGACTGGCAGCTGATTTTCGCGGTATGGTCCGTTACCGGATGTTGCTGGCTCAGGGAATGGTGTCTCCCCCTTACGCGTTACAGATAGACCGTGGCGTTACAGGCGGAGGCAATGAAATGCGCGTTGGCGATCGGGCCGTGCAAATTACTGGCGTACCTGTCCTAAAACCGGGATATGATGAATGGCAACCCGTAAACCGGTAAGCCTTCTTAAGGGCAAGGATAATATTGCCCAGACCTGGTCCGACGAACCATCACGGTTCGCGGAAGATCATGTCGATCCTTTTTTGCTATGGTGCGTCAAAAAAAATACATCAGATATCACTATACAGACTGACAGACCGGTATATACCGAAATCCATGGCACTCTTTATCCAGCCACCTTCAGACCGCTGGATGCCGCAGACATGAATGTTTTCCTGACAAAGATTTATGGGGCTGAAGCTAATGCCCGGCTAGCATCAGGTACAGACCTCGATCTGTCCTACGAGATCAGGCCGGATCGATATACGCGGATCCGCTTTCGTGTCAACATTACCGCCATTCTGGCTAAAGGCAGGGATGCCGCACAGATAACCATGCGGGTTTTGCCTAACGAACCCCCTACCATGGTAGATCTGAATATCGAGGAAGATATCATCAATTCCTGGTCACCCAGACAGGGTATCGTAGTCGTTACCGGCCCCACAGGTTCTGGTAAAACCACGCTTCTTGCAGCCGGAATACGCATGCTGATGGAGCGTCGACTCGGATCCGGAAAAATCGTGGCTTACGAAGCACCGATCGAATATGTGTACGACAACATCAAAAACCCTCGTTCTCTGATTTCTCAAACTGAAATCCCGCGACATCTTCCGGACTTTGCACGAGGAGTGCGTAATGCCTTGCGCCGTAAACCAAATATTATTCTGGTTGGCGAATCACGGGACCGGGAAACCATTTCTGCATCAATTGAAGCTGCACAAACCGGTCACCTTGTCTATACAACCACACACACTATTGGTGTCGCCAATACAGTTCAGCGGCTGGTATCCACCTTTGAACAAGAAGAGCGAGATGAGCGCGCTTACTCCCTTCTCGAAACTATCAGGCTTATTATTACTCAGGCACTGGTACCAAAAATTGAAGGCGGGCGCATGGGCATACGTGAATGGATGCCTTTCCCGGAAGAAGTACGGGATCGTTTGATGAATATGAATTATGCGCAGTGGCCTTCGGAAATTCAGCGTATTTTACCCTATTACGGGCAGTCTATGGCTCGCAGTGCCGAAATCGAGTTTGAAAAAGGTTTAATCGACAGACGGACTTACTTATTGCTTTCTGCTTCTACAAGTTCAGGAGGAGACTAGCCGCAATAGTTTGCAGCAATCACCCATGTATGCTTTACTTAATGTTGTATCAATTTAGTAAAATGACTTATGTCTCAGTCACAAGAAGAAGTTCAACAGGAGAAGCGTAACTGGCATTGGAGAAACTCCATGCGGCCAGTACGATTTTTTGGACTGGATGCCAGAGCAGCAATTCCTTTTTGTATTTTGCTGTTTTATTTCCGCTTGGTAACACTTTTTATTACGCTC
>CAZJRT010000274.1:0-2516 GCA_964548445.1 uncultured Pseudobdellovibrionaceae bacterium | reverse complement strand
ATATGCGAAGGGCGTTGAAAAAATCTGCGGCAAGCTAAATGAGGAAACGGCTGAAACTATTATTGAGGCGGTGCGCGGCGATAAAGGCAAAATTGCCGAAGAATCAGCCGATCTGCTTTTTCATTTGATGGTGCTTTGGGCACATACCGGGGTTGCTCCTGATGATGTCTTCACTATTTTAGAAAAGAGATTTGGCACTGGCGGCCACGAAGAGAAAAGAAACAGGAGCAAGTAGATAATGGCTTATGATGACAACAATATTTTCGCCAAAATTCTCTGTGGCGACATTCCTTGCAACAAGGTATACGAGGACGATTACGCTCTGGCGTTTAACGATATTAACCCGCAGGCTCCGGTGCACATTCTGGTGATTCCGAAAGGCCGGTACGTCAACATCGCTGATTTTAGCGCCAACGGCAGGCCTGAGGAAGTCGCCGGGTTCTGGCGTGCAGTAGCGCAGATTGCCAGCGACAAACACCTGATTGATCCGGGATTTCGGGTAATTGCTAATACCGGCGTCAATGGCGGCCAGGAAGTACCGCATTTCCATGCTCATATTCTGGCAGGAAAAAAGATAGGGCCGATGGTCGCCAAAGGCTGATCAGTGAGGAACCAGAGACATCGTGCCGTTATCGTTGGCGCTGGCGCCATATTGATAAGGCTGTATTTGAGCCTCCTGCGCCTTGCCAATTCCCAAAGCATCAAGGTGAGTCTCGGCAATCATCACATTGGCCTCGGCCTGAATCTGCATAATTCCCAGTAACTGCGAAGCTACCTCCGCTTCATGCGGCAGATTAATATCAAGCTCTGCCATAAGCTCACGGATTCTTGCAAGGTCCTCTGGCAGGTTTTTCAAGGCATCCAGAATGAATTCTTCCGGCACCGGCTTGTCCTCGGTAATGCGCACCAGCCAGAGTGTGCCGTAAATGTTTAGGATCGTGTCGATTTCCAAAAGCAGTGCATCAGCTTCCATGATTCCGGCTGGAAGAGAAAAGTAAATCTGCTCGGCGCACAAAGCCATACACAGCAGGGCAGCATCAGGCTGCATGTCGCTCATCGCCTCATGAAACGCGAATTCCTCATCCGGGTCCAGCATATGTCCCTCATTAATGGAATCTCCTGCTACGATGGGAAGCTCCAGACTGGTGTATAATTTTGCTATGTCTTTATCTGAAAGTGTCATTCCTTTTACCTCAAAAACCGCTATTGCCACATTGGGCCGTTCATCCGGCTATACCTCTCTCATTAAAGGTAATTGTTAAAAAAATAGTTAACGTAAGCCGCTGCTTCTCGTATTTAGGGTCAGGGCGGATAAAAAGCTGGTAAAAGTTTATCCAAACTTAGTGACCGCTTAATCCGGACTGTTATAGACTGTAGATAGTGGGTGCTGGCCTGTAAGGCTTATCAAATATAAAAATCAAACAAAACCACACCTTTTGCTAGGGCTTCTGTTTTAGAGGGGCTTGTTGACGTTAGTGCTAGGAGTTACTGGTATGCGGGTATCAAGATTTTCCGTTCTGTTGATCGCAGCTTTTATCTTGTCTCTTTTTGTCTGGGGTTCTGACTCGCAGGCCGCTAATCAGTCACATCATGGTTGGAGCAAGGCGGATTATGTTCTGGTAGAGAAAGCCAAACGCAGAATGACTTTGTATCGCAATGGCCGTGTTTTGCGTAGCTATCAGGTTTCGCTCGGTAAGGGCGGTCTGGCTCCCAAAGAGCGTGAAGGCGACATGAAAACTCCGGAAGGCATGTATTATATCGATGGCCGCAATCCGGACAGCAAGTATCACCTTTCCCTGCATATAAGTTACCCCAGCCCCAAAGACATCCGCCGGGCACGGGCAAAAGGCGTTTCTCCGGGTAGCCATATCACTATACATGGGGTTGGCAGCAAAGTCGGCTGGTTCGAAAATGTCGCTTACAAGTTCAGGGACTGGACTCTGGGTTGCGTTGCGGTCACCAACCGCGAGATCGAGGAAATCTGGTATCTGGTGCCTGATGCTACCCCGGTTGAGATCAGGCGGTGATTATAGGGCCAGGCCTTGCTCCGGAGGCTTTATCTGCATCTGCGGAGTTGCTGGTTTATTATTTTGTTTGCCGAATTTAAATTCATCAATTGCTTCAAGAACTATTTTTCGCGCATCTCTCTCAATGGCGTTTGACGAATAATCAGTCTGGAAGGATGCGCCTTGTAATTGGTCGCTCAGGCTGTACTGGTTTCTAAGCACTTTAAATTGATAGGCATGATAAGCTTCTTCCACTCCATACAACGTCGCCAGTTCAAGGCCGGTAAACTCATGACGATTGTCGGTATTGGCGTGTCCAAAAATAGCCTTAAGACCACGGGTTTTCTTGATTTCCCGTTCCAGAAAATTTCGTGTAATAAGGCATTGAGCGCCAGAAAGAGAATATAAAATAGCAGAATCTTTCTTTTTGCCGTTCTGGCCGGTTACAGAATCACAAATAACCAGTTTATTCATAGTACAGCCAAATCTGTCGTGGACGTACTGTACGCC
>CAZJRT010000273.1:0-2527 GCA_964548445.1 uncultured Pseudobdellovibrionaceae bacterium | reverse complement strand
CTTACGAAGGCAGAAAAACCTATGCCGGTATTTGCTGGTAAAAGGAACAATCGAATGGCAGAAGACAAAGTCAATTATAGAAGTAAACCTTTGGAAGGAGCGGCCGGGTTTGCAGTATTCACAGTCCTGCTCGCCGGAGCTTTTCTAGCCTTGCCACCAGTAGCTTTTAATCCGGAATCGGAAATATTCCTGTTCACCATCGGCGCACTTGCAATGTGGCGATATAGCTGGGGAGCCCTCAACTTCATACGCTCAGCCATTTACAGACACATGGTTTTTCCAAAATGGCGAGACAAAATTGATGACCGGACCGACGAGCTGATGCCATCAAAGATCTACCTGCTTATTACCGGTTATCGTATTGACACTGATACAATAGCCGGGACTGTTAGATCCGCTGTTTCCGAAGCATCCCGTTGCGGCGTGCCAACTACTATAATCGCCTCGATTGTCGAACTGGCTGACGAATATCTTTTTACCTCTATCTTTGAAGAACTGAATCCTCCACCTGGTGTCGAGATGAAAATCGTTCGGATTCCTGGCACCGGGAAACGAGACGGACTGGCACAAGGCTTTAAGGCAATCTCGCGAGACGGACCGCCTGCTGATGCAGTAGTTACCGTTATCGACGGGGATTCATCGCTGGACCCCGGCACTTTGCGTAAATGCGTCCCGTTTTTCAAACTCAGGCCAAATCTGGGTGCTCTGACTACAGACGAGATCGCCGAGGTTAAAGATTCCCGGCTAATGCAAAAGTGGCATAATCTACGCTTCGCCCAGCGGCAAATTCTGATGTCTTCAATATCTCTTTCCAAAAGAGTAATGACGCTTACCGGCAGGATGTCGATGTTCAGAGGTGATATTGTCACTAATCCGGATTTTATCGATCACATGACCAGTGATTATCTTGATCACTGGCGTCTTGGCCATTTCAAATTTTTAACAGGTGACGACAAGTCCAGCCTCTACTGGGTAATGGAAAAAGGCTATGAGCAGATTTATGTGCCGGATGCCCTTGTAATCACTCACGAATCTTCTCCAGCAAATAACTTCCTGTCTGCCAGCTCAAAACTAATGTTTCGCTGGTATGGAAATATGCTCAGAACAAATGCCAGAGTAGTAAGGCTTGGTCCGTGGAACATGCCTGTTTTCGTATGGTGGGCTTTTATAGACCAACGCCTGTCAATGTGGACTACGTTGGCAGGACCGGTCTTCGCAAGCATGCTGGCATTAATCTATGGCCCCATCATGATTGCTTACTATTTTGTATGGGTCGCATTCATACGCTGGATAATGACACTAATGGTCTGGACAGTTCGCCCCGATGCAAGCTGGCTCTATCCTTTTTTACTCTATTACAATCAGATTTACGGCTCGGCACTGAAAACATGGGTACTTTTCAGGCTGGATCAACAATCCTGGACACGTCAGAAAACTCGCCTGCAACGTGGGCTTTCTACATGGGAAAGTATGTGGAATGGTTTTTCATCGCATGTTCTTCAGGCCACGGCTGTACTTTTGTTCGTGATTACCATCGGCCTGATGACCGGAATACTGCAGATACCCGACGCCACGATCAGGATGCTGGGCGGCAGAGAAGTTTATCCCTGGTTACACTAAAAAATTACCCCGGCTCCCGTTGCAGGAGACCGGGGGAAGTTTTGTGGGTAACCCTTTATGCCAAGAGCTGCCCCGTGAACATCACATCATCAGCATTGGTATTCTCAATGGTTGCAAGAACTACAGCATCGAAAGAAACCAGGGCATCTGCGCCTTGCTGCTTGACCTCCAGTTGACCAGCAGCCAAAGCCTCTTCAGCATTGCCAAGACCATTAGCAGCCAGCAGCCCATCCAGATTAAGACTATCACCTATGCCGAAATCAATAATCGTATCCCCGCCATCAAGAAGATCAGAGAATACAAAGACATCAGCTCCTGCTCCGCCAGCGAGTGTGTCGGCTCCGGCACCTCCGCTAAGGACGTCATCACCGTCAAATCCAAACAGGAAATCCATGCCACTGTCGCCATACAGATGATCACCTGCAGTATCGCCGAAAATTGCATCATCTCCTTCGCCGCCGTGAATCTTGCCCTGAGCGCCACCGATCATTACTACTTCATCATTTCCTTCAGAGAGGAACACGTCTCCTGAACCATAGAGGAATACATCAGTAGCTTCATGATCAAGGGCAGACGTATCCAGCAGATCCATGCCCTGATCACCATAACTGACCAGCACCTGACCATAGTCACTGGAGCCCGGGAATGTCTGGCCGAGAACAATCTCCGCCCGACCTTCGGAAGCACTGATATCCAAATGGTCAATACCAGTGAGCAGCGGGAAATCCTCAAGATTAAGATCCGGATGAGTACTTCGGATATAAAGCGTATCAAAGCCGTCACCAAGATCGGCGACATCACCGGCATCAAGCTGTCCTTCCCAGGCCCTTACGGTATCATTACCATCTGTTCCGATGACTGTCGTAGATTTGGAATAGATATTCTTATCAACTCCTTCTACATCATC
>CAZJRT010000272.1:0-2566 GCA_964548445.1 uncultured Pseudobdellovibrionaceae bacterium | reverse complement strand
TACATGGAGGCTCGATAAGAAAATCTATAGCCTCGCGCTATCGTCAGTGGCTTACACATAAATTGAGCACCTGGTTTGATCAATTCGGCTCTTCCGGGTGTGTTGGTTGTGGCCGCTGTATAACCTGGTGCCCTGTAGGTATTGATATTACCGAAGAAGCCCAGGCCATAAGAGAGAGCGAGGAGGGTAAGAATGTCTGATATAAGAACCGTACGCGATTACCTGTATAGTCTGAATTTTTTTGAAGGTATGGATGAGCATCATATTGAGCTGATTTCCGGTTGCGGGAAACTGGCTCTATTCAAACAAGGTGATTTCTTGCTCAAGGAAGGCGACAAGGCCGAGACATTTTTCTTTATCCGCGAAGGTGAAGCTTCAATAGAAAGTTATATTCCGACCCAGGGATCCAAGGCCATGATGACCGTCGGGGCGGGAGATATCGTTGGTTATTCCTGGCTTTTCGAGCCATACAGAGTCTCATTCGATGTGCGTGCCTTAAGTGATGTCAGGGCTATACAGATGGATGGCAAATGTTTGCGCGGCAAGTCGGAACGTGATCACGAGCTTGGTTATCACCTTATGAAGCGTATCACTCAAATAGTACTTAAAAGGTTACAGGCATCACGGCGGCAGGTAGTCGATGTTTATGAAAGCATGGAAAGGAAAAAAGTATGAGTGCAGAACCCGCTCTTGAGGCTCGTGACGCTGCTCAGGCCAGCGATCCTATGGGAACCAGACTATTTCGTGTAATCAGGGTTCACGAGGAGATATCCGGATGCACTACGCTGGTCGTGGAACCTGAAAACGAGGAAGGCAAGGCGCTTTGTTCCTTTAATCCGGGACAGTTCCATATGATTTATGTTTTCGGGATCGGTGAAGTGCCTATTTCAATCTCCGGAGATGCGGATAATTCTGACCATCTGATGTTCACCGTTATGGGCGTTGGGGCTGTATCCAAGGCAATTACCAGTTTAAAAGTTGGCGAGATGGTTGGTTTGCGAGGTCCGTTCGGTAGTTTCTGGCCAATGGATAAGGCAAAAGGAAAAGATGTTATGATTGTTGCCGGGGGGCTGGGACTGGCCCCATTACGGTCTACAATTTACGCCATTATCAAGAACCGTTCAGATTATGGCAGAGCTTTACTGCTATATGGTTCGCGGCGGCCTGAAAACATACTTTACCGTGGGCAGTTAAAGGAATGGAACGGCGAAGGTAAATTCAAGGTAGATACTATTGTTGACTCCGCTGGTGAAGAGTGGAAAGGCAATATAGGCGTGGTTCCCGAACTCATCAAGCTGGCGGATTTTTCACCCGAAAATACAATAGCAATGGTCTGCGGGCCTGAAGTCATGATGCGATTTTCCGCTTATGCGCTGATGGATCGCGGCATGGCGCCAGAGAATATTTACGTATCGATGGAAAGAAACATGAAATGTGCTATCGGTCAGTGTGGCCGTTGCCAGTATGGGCCGTACTTTACTTGCAAAGACGGGCCGGTTTTCTCTTTCGACGTTGTAGAGCATCTATTCAAAATACGGGAAGTTTAAGTTCAGGAGTTCACTAATGGATGAAACTAAAAAAATAGAAAAAATTCTTGCCAGCGTACGGGAAGCGCAGAGGGAATACGCGAATTTTTCGCAAGATCAGGTAGATGAGATATTCAAAGCTGCGGCGCTGGCTGCTTCAGCGTCACGGATTGATCTGGCCAAGGCCGCCATTAAAGAAACCCGTATGGGCATAATGGAAGACAAGGTGATCAAAAATCACTTTGCCGCTGAATATATTTACAACAAATACAAAGACGACCGCACTTGCGGTGTGATCGAAGATGACGAGATCAATGGCTTTACCCGCATAGCTGAACCTGTGGGAATCATAGCTGCAGTTTTGCCGACTACTAATCCAACCTCGACAGCAATCTTTAAGGGCCTGCTTGCTCTTAAAACACGTAACGGCATGATTTTCTCACCGCATCCCCGTGCAAAGGAATGTACAGCCATGGCTGTAAAAATTCTGATGGATGCTGCTATAGAGCATGGCTGTCCACCGGGGCTGTTTGTTTGTCTTGATGAGGCAACCAGGGTGATGTCGAGCGCGCTGATGCTGCATCCTGACGTCAATCTTATTCTGGCTACCGGTGGTCCAGGTATGGTCAAGGCTGCCTATAGCTCCGGTAAACCGGCAATTGGTGTTGGCGCTGGAAATACCCCGGTAATTGTTGATGAAAATGCCGATATCAAAATGGCAGTATCTTCAATATTAATGTCCAAGACTTTCGATAACGGGGTTATCTGTGCTTCTGAACAATCTGTCACAATTGCAGGGGAAATCTATGATGCTGTTATCAAGGAATTCAAAACACGAGGTGCGCATCTTTTAACCGCCTCGGAAAAAGATAAGCTACAGAAAATTCTTGTCGGTCAGGATGGACATGTAAATTCGAAAATAGTTGGGCAGCCTGCCGCGACTATTGGAGAGCTTGCCGGGATAAATGTGCCGAAGGATACAAAAGTCCTCCTTGCAGAGTGTAAAGAAATTGGAGAATCTGAACCGTTTTCAATGGAAA
>CAZJRT010000271.1:0-2599 GCA_964548445.1 uncultured Pseudobdellovibrionaceae bacterium | reverse complement strand
CAAACCTTCTGCCTGCACACGTTCACCGCTTTGATCATCTGCCTTGGCAACCCTGGCACGCGCTTCGGTCACGTTTTCAAAGACTTCTTTTTCATGCCTGGCATAGCCTTTTACCGATTCGACCAGTTGTGGAACCAGATTAAAACGTTGCTTCAGCTGAACATCGATGTCTGAAAATGCATTCCTGCGTACCTGACGCAACGCCACAAGGCGGTTGTAAATCAATATCACTACCGCCACAGCAACAGCCGCAACACCTAAAATAACCCATAAAATTTCCATAGAAAGCTCCCAAGCCTTTGAACTTTTAATAATCCTGATAAGTTTATCATCAGGAAGGGTGAAAATCTTCCAGGAAATTGTGCTCTTGTTTATAGGCGCCAAAAAAAATCCGGGCATTGATTGAACGAACGGATATGGCATGCTTATAGTTCTTTTTAAAATAACCTTGCGGATCAAGTATGACTTTAATTACCAGCAGCCACTTTGTCAGCGCCGACGCAGCGGGAAGGGACTGGAGAGAAGCGGTCAAGAGCGTCCTGGATCAACTGGAAGAAGTATTAGCAGAAGATGGTAGCGAATATACTTTCGGTTTTCTGTACATATCGGACCTTTTAAGGGAAGATGCTTCAAGCATATTAAATCTTTTAAAATCCGTAACACATATAGATAACTGGATAGGCAGCACAGGTATTGGTGTCTGTACCAATGGCCGGGAGTATCTCGACGAACCAGCTCTTTCGTTAATGCTTGCAAAAATGCCTGCCGACCTTTTTAGAGTATTTCAAAAGGAAAGCCTCGATAGCAAAAGCGATGATCCCGAATTGATCAGCTGGCTGGAAAATAATGATGTTATGCTGGCTGTTGTACATGGAAATCCCGATTCGGATTCGGATTTAGATCCAGTCACTGCATTAGAACAAATTCATAATAAAACGGGTGCATTTACCGTAGGCGGAACATCTTCCTCACGCGGTCAAAATCTTCTTATTGCAAATAATATTGCCTCCAGCGAAGCATGCGGGGTTATCTTTTCAGCAAGCGTGCCCGTGGCCACCACCCTCACTCAGGGCTGCCTGCCTATGGGTCCTGTTCATACAATCACCCGCACAGAAGGCGCCAATGGAATAATAGAGCTGGACAACCAGCGTGCAATGGAAGTCTTGGCCAATGATCTCAAGCAGATGGCACAGGAGAAAACCGGCCACGAGGCAGAAGACATTATAATTGATGAAACGTCACTCGAAGATCCGGAAAAGGCGCCGGAAGACTTTCGTTGTCTTTTCCAGGGCCAGGTTCATGTGGCTTTCCCCATATCCGGATCAGACCAGAGGGATTACATCGTCAGGAACATCGTAGGGGTTGATCCCCATTTCGGACATTTACGGGTTGCACATCCGGTCTCATCTGGCGACCAAATTTTATTTGTTCATCGAGACAATGAAACCATTCGGGCCGATCTTTCCCGGACACTGGTTAATTTGAGAAAAAGAATTGTATCTGAACGGGGAGAATTTGCACCAAAAGGAGCACTTTTCATTTCCTGTCTGGCGCGAGCATATTCCGGCATGGAAGAGATGCCTTTGGAAGAGATGAAGCTTGTCCGTGAGATAATCGGAGAAATACCGCTGGCGGGTTTTTACGCCAGCGGTGAGATTTCAAACAGCCGCCTTTACAGCTATACAGGTATTCTGACTTTATTCTTTTAGAAGAATTAGTTGGGGCCCGTCAGGCCATCTTCAATGTCTTGCAGCTTTCGGAAAGTCCACTTCGCTACATCCGCAGTCCCGTTTGCTGCTTTGCTGTAATTATCACCGACCTGCTTGCCAAACTCATGAGCAACGTTTTTGTAACCGCTGGCATCATTATCGAAGATGCTTGTATAAGTAGCTTCGACACCAGCCCATATGCCTGGCAACAAGATAATCCCTGCCGCTGCGGCTGCAAACTTGCCTTTCAAGCCACTTAGTTTATTTCTTACCGTGTCCATACCCATATTATGTCCCTCCTAATTTTCAATAAGATTGGCCGCATAATACAAAAGCGAATCCTTTTTGCAAGCGAAAACAATTTGCTACCTTATGAACCCGGAACAAATCGAAAGGGCGCATGTTGGGACTAAGGAAGAAATCTTTTCTCAGTATATAGGAGGCACATTATGAGAATACTAAATGCTATAGCACTAGCGTTAGTAGTCATTGGCGGTATTAACTGGGGTCTTGTCGGCTTATTTGACTTCGATCTGGTAGCAGCAATATTCGGTGGTGTAAGCGAAGCTCTTACTAATATTGTTTATATACTTGTAGGCGTTGCTGCCGTTTACTGCATTTACCTTTTCAAGCCGGTGCTTGCATACTCTTCCGTCTAGACCAGAATAACAGCGGCCGAACTACCATCTAAAGCATTCCTTTTTACGTCGGTCGCTGTTATAGTCTTGACTTGCTATAACTGCCGCGAGTCAGGAAATGCCAGGTATAAGATTTACACTCTTCCTGTTACTGATTTTTACAACAGTAACAGGTTCTGCTTTTGCCGCTAGTGAACCAGAAAGCAACTTTGCAAAAATCCAGAATTTCCACATAGTCCGCGAGGGGGTGGC
>CAZJRT010000270.1:0-2624 GCA_964548445.1 uncultured Pseudobdellovibrionaceae bacterium | reverse complement strand
GCGGTAGCTGCCGTTTTTATTATCTGCCTATATGCAGCTGTTTCAGCCGGCGCTTTACATAGCTTTATCATTGGCGCAGTACTCACGGCAGTTTTAATGTTGATATTAATTTATCGCCGATGGTCCTTTGCTCTGATAGCTACCGTTGCTCTTACTTGCTCTGTAGCTAAAGTCTGGTTACTCAATCCCAGTCTGACTTTCACCGAAAGAAATTTTTTTGGCGTCATCAGGCTTCTGGATTACGCCGAACCTCCTGTTCGCTATATGATGCATGGAACTACAGTTCATGGCGGACAGCCTCTTTCTGAAGGTGAACGGCTTGTAGCAATCACCTATTACAGTAAACCTACCGCCGCAGGTGATGCTTTTGCCGTGTTCGATAAATATGCCGATACAGACAAGCAACTGGTAGCCGTAACCGGTTTGGGAGTTGGTGCGCTAAGTTGCTTTGGCGATGAAAACAGACATTATGATTTTTATGAAATAGATAAAGATATCGCCCGAATTGCTCAAAACCCGGATTACTTTACCTATCTTAGTGATTGTCCGGCTTCCAATGATGTGATTATCGGTGATGGCCGTATAAATCTGGCCAAGGCTCCTGATTATTATTATGACCTGATAGTATTGGATGCATTCAGCTCTGACAGCATTCCGATACACCTTCTGACTGTGGAATCGTTCCTGTTGTATAAGCAGAAACTGAAACCGGATGGCATGATTATCGTGAACATTTCCAATCGCTTCCTTGATCTAAGGCCGGTTATAGCAACAAGTGGCCGTGATATAGGCATGACTGCCATGTTCAAGCGAACGCCGCCAGGAATGATTATCAATACAGGCTTGCATTACTACGGAGCTTTGTTCGGGGTTCTTTCAAATAATCCGGATATTCTGCTCGAACTGTACCAGCGCGGCTGGAGGGAAGCAGAGTTCGCCTCGGACCGGCCTTCGTGGACCGATGACTTCGCCAATATTCTGGGAGTTCTGGGCTTTAAATAAACAGATTATTTGGTAGCCAGAAACTGAACATCAGGATTCTTGTCCTGTACATCGTTCAGATGCCAGGCATTCCGGGCGATAAAAACCGGGTCTTCATCATGGTCGAGGGCTACTGCCCCCCGGTTTTCATCAATCAGTTTCTTTAGCGATGCAGGCTTATCCGAGTGCATCCATCTGGCCGTATATAAACTGGTAGCTTCAAAGTGAACCGGGATATTAAATTCCGTGCGAATCCGATCTGCCAGCACATCAAACTGCAATGGACCTACAACACCAACAATCCAGTTTGAATCAGCCATAGGCTTGAACACCCGCGCGGCACCCTCTTCTGCAACCTGGGTAAGAGCCGCTCCCAGATGCTTGGCTTTCATGGGATCATCTGGCCGTACTCTTTGCAAATATTCAGGAGCAAAATTTGGAATTCCCGTGAAGTGAAGATCTTCACCTTCAGTAAGGGTATCGCCGATCCTGAAATTACCGTGGCTCTGAATACCTATGATATCACCGGGATAGGCCTCTTCGGCTACTTCTCTTTCACGAGCCATAAACATCTGGGGACTGTGAATATTGATATTCTTACCTTGTCGTACGTGCCGGACCTTCATGTTCCGCTTGAATGTCCCTGAGCAGATCCGGGTAAAGGCAATACGGTCGCGGTGTTTGGGATCCATATTTGCCTGTATCTTGAAGACAAAAGCTGTCAGCTTGTCTTCGTCCGGTTGTATCACTCTTTCCTGCGTTGTTTGAGGGCGAGGCGGCGGCGCAAAATCCCTTATCCCGCGAAGCAATTCATGCACACCGAAATTATAAATCGCACTGCCGAAATAAACCGGCGTCATATGTCCTTCCCTGAAAGAAGTCAGGTCAAAAGGCTTGCATAATGCCTCTGCCATTTCGACATTTTCCTGAAGTTCTGCAATCCTGTCTTCGGGTAACAGATTATTCAAAGCCGGATCATCCAGGCCTTTAACAGCTACTCCCTCTTGTATTGTTTCTCCCTTACCACGTTCAAACAGATTTAGTTCTTTGTGAAAGAGATCATAGCATCCTTTAAAATCACGCCCCATGCCGATTGGCCAGCTTGCAGGAGTAACGTCAAGCGCCAGCTTTTGTTCAATCTCATCAAGCAGCTCAAGTGGTTCACGCCCATCCCTGTCCATCTTATTAATGAAAGTGATAATAGGCACATCACGCAAACGGCAAACTTCGAAGAGCTTCAGGGTCTGAGCTTCAATACCTTTGGCAGAATCCAGAACCATTATCGCGCTGTCGATTGCCGTTAATGTACGGTATGTATCTTCACTGAAATCCTCGTGCCCGGGCGTATCCAGAAGATTGTATACCATTCCTTCATGCTCGAAGGTCATCACGCTGGAAGCCACTGAGATTCCTCGTTCCTGCTCAACTTTCATCCAGTCGGATCTGGCACGCCGACGCTCTCCACGGGCTTTAACCATACCGGCCATCTGAATAGCGCCCCCAAATAGCAAAAGCTTTTCGGTAAGAGTAGTCTTACCGGCATCAGGGTGTGATATGACGGCGAATGTTCGCCGTTTGTTAATTACATTATTCAGGCTCAAGATTTCTAACCGTTCTTATTTCTTTCCTTGCAATACAGTTCT
>CAZJRT010000269.1:0-2639 GCA_964548445.1 uncultured Pseudobdellovibrionaceae bacterium | reverse complement strand
GGCGTACTCACTATTGATGATGGCGCAGCAGTTGCCTTGCTCGAAGGCAGAAGTTTACTTCCCATTGGAGTGGTAAAAGTAGAAGGCGAATTCGATAGAGGGGATGCCGTTACCATACGTGACAATAAAGGCAATGATATCGCTATCGGTTTGATTTCTTTTGGTGCTTTGGAAGCGAGAAAAATAGCAGGATTAAAAAGTCAGGACCTTGAAGCCGAGCTTGGTTACGCTGGACGGGATGAAATGGTTCACCGCAATGATATGGCTCTTGTAAAAAAGTGATGGATCAAATCTTGTAACCGGACTTGTAATCGTGCCAAATATGATCCATGAAAAAAGAAGCGCCCCAGACTATACACCTTAAGGATTACCGTCCCCCGGATTTTCTGGTTGATAAAGTCGAACTGACATATAATCTTTTTGAAGATCATGCAATTGTTCAAAGCCGGGTTAAGTACCGTCGTGCGGTAGATGGAAGCAATGTTTTGCGACTTGATGGCCATGATCTTGAACTGGCAAGTATCAGTTGTGATGGTCAACTGCTACAGGAAGGCGATTACAAGCTGGACGCAGAAGGTATTTCAATCGAGGGCATCGATACCGATAATTTTACACTTGAAATAGAAACAGTAATTTATCCCCACAGCAATACAGCCCTCGAAGGGCTGTACGTTTCCAACGATACGTTCTGTACGCAATGCGAATCACAGGGCTTTCGCAGGATGACTTATTACCCGGACCGCCCGGATGTGATGAGCGTATATACTACCCGTATTGAAGCAGACAAATCCAGATACCCTGTTCTGTTATCGAATGGCAATCTTACCGATAAGGGCGTACTGGAAGATGGGCGGCATTATGCTGTATGGAACGATCCCATCCCGAAGCCCAGTTACCTGTTCGCTTTAGTTGCGGGTGATCTGGAGCACATCCACGATAACTTTACGACTATGTCCGGCAAGACTGTTGACCTCTATATATATTGCCGGAAAGGCGACGAGAGCCAGTGTCATCATGCCATGAGCTCTCTCAAAAAGGCGATGAAGTGGGATGAGGAAAAATTTGGCCGTGAATATGATCTTGATATCTACAATATCGTTGCTATCAGCGATTACAACATGGGCGCGATGGAAAATAAATCGCTGAACATCTTTAATACTGCCACAGTACTGGCCCATCCTGACACGGCTACTGATATAGACTTTATGCGCGTTGAGGCTGTTATTGCCCACGAATATTTTCACAACTGGACAGGCAATCGCATTACCTGCCGTGACTGGTTCCAGTTGTCTCTGAAAGAAGGTCTGACCGTATATCGGGACCAGGAATTTTCTTCAGACATGAATTCCCGCGCAGTTCAACGCATCGAAGATGTGACCGCTCTGCGCCGTATGCAGTTTCCCGAAGACGCAGGTCCGTTGGCTCACCCTATTCGGCCTGATAGCTATATAGAAATAAGCAATTTTTACACAGTCACAGTTTATGAAAAGGGTGCTGAAATTATCCGTATGATGGACGTGATCCTTGGAAAAGAAGGCTTCCGAAAAGGAATGGATCTATATTTTGACCGTCATGATGGTCAGGCGGTCACCTGCATGGACTTTGTCAAATGTATGGAAGATGCAAATGACGCTGATCTGTCTCAATTTCGTTTGTGGTATGAGCAGGCAGGTACACCTGTTTTAACAGTTGATGGTGGTTATGATGCTAACGCTCATACATATACGCTAAAGCTACGCCAGATGACGCCGCCTACCCCCGGGCAGCTGGTCAAAAAAGCGTTGCATATTCCGGTTTCGATTGGACTTATAGGGCCTGATGGCAAGGATATGCATACTCAGGTGCTGAATCATACGGAAGATGAACAAGCTTTCACTTTCGAAAACGTCCCCTGCCCGCCGGTATTGTCGGTACTTAGAAATTTTTCGGCTCCGGTAAAAGTGAAATCTCATCAAAGTGACGAAGATCTTCGTTTTTTGATAGTCAATGATCCTGATGGGTTTAATCGCTGGGAGGCGGGACAAACTCTGGCGCTGAGGCAGATCGGGCGTATGCTGGATACATATGAGAGTAAAGGCTCGCTTGAAGTCGATCCCTCCTATATTCACACGTTTTCCGAGTTGCTGGAGCAAGCTTGCGAGACTGACAAGCTCTTATTGTCAAAGGCTCTTGTGTTGCCGGACATTCCAATTATTGCACAGGAACGGGACGTCGTGGATCCATCCGCCATTTTTGCTGTACGTCAGTTTCTTATCAGGGAAATTGCCAGGGCCTGTCATGACAAACTGATCAGAATTTATCACGAGCATGATATCAGAAAGCCTTATAGCATTGCTCCAGAAATTATAGCTGAACGTTCATTAAAAAATATCGCCCTGAGATATCTGGCTTTTGCCCCGGAGAACCCTGCTGGTGATTTAACCCTCAGTCTGTATCATAAAGCTGATAACATGACAGACCGGATAGCAGCACTCTCTCTGATGATCGAAACGGGTGTCGAAGGCTGGGAACAGATAATCAAAAAGTTCGGTGCGCGATTTAAAGAGTTTCCTTTGGTCATTGATAAATGGTTTGCGCTTCAGGCTATGGCGGTTCGTGATGATACGGTAGAGAGGGTAAAAGCTCTTCGCTCGCATCCT
>CAZJRT010000268.1:0-2727 GCA_964548445.1 uncultured Pseudobdellovibrionaceae bacterium | reverse complement strand
CGTCTTCGAAATCGTAAGGATGGGGTTTTGTTTACTGCCCAGATTCTTCACAAGCGGCACTGGAATGCAGTTTCACAACGTATCAAGATTATGTCTGGAATGGACATTGCCGATAAACTGGCTCCGCAGGATGGACGTTTTAACCTGAATGTTGGCGGGCGCGAGGCTGATTTTCGAGTATCCACTTTGCCTACTGTTTTCGGGGAGAATATCGTTCTTCGGGTTCTGGATAAAAGCCAGAGCATCATGCCGCTCGATGGTTTGGGGTTCAGTGAAGAAAACCTTCTGAAGATACGCAAGGCGCAGAGCCGACCTGAAGGGATTATTATTGTCACCGGTCCGACCGGTAGTGGTAAAACGACCTCTCTTTATTCAATGCTCCATGAAATAAATAATGTCGATGTCAATATTCAAACGCTTGAAGATCCTGTTGAGTACTCTCTGCCAATGATACGTCAGACTCATGTAAGGGAAGGTGTTCTGGAGTTTGCCGATGGTATCAGGGCATTGCTGCGACAGGATCCGGACATAATCTTTATCGGGGAAATCCGTGATGGTGAAACGGCCAATATGGCGTTAAAAGCTGCTATGACAGGTCACCAGGTATATTCGACCCTGCATACGAATGATTCTTTCGGCGCTATCCCCAGAGTGTTTGATCTTGGTTTAAAGCCTGGAATGGTGGCTGGTGCGATTATTGCTGTTTTTGCCCAGCGTCTTGTGCGTCGTCTATGTGATCAATGTAAAACAGAATATACTCCCGGACCTGAAGAATGCGAGATCCTTGGTTGTGATCCCGCCAGCTCCCCTCAAATCTATAAAGCGCTTCAGGGTGGTTGTAAGTCTTGTGCAGGCCAGGGCTACAAAGGCCGCATAGCAATTGCCGAGATTCTGCTTTTTGATGAGGATCTTGACGATGTAATAGCTGCTGAAGGCACAAAGGCAGATTTAATGAGGGTTGCCAAACAAAAAGGCTTCAAAAGCATGAAAGACGATGGCATGCTTAAAGTGCTGAAGGGTATTACCAGTATCGAAGAAGTTTCCAAGAAAGTTAACATCAACCAGTAGAGGCCGGCCATCGAACGCTACAAGTACAGAGCGGTTAACAGCAAAGGGCGCCCCGTAAGGGGGGTGATCGCTGCGGCTAATGAAGTTGATCTCTATAATCAGCTTCAGTCTTCAGGTATTGAGCTCATCCAGTGTGCCAAGATTGGCAAAAAGAAAGGCTTGGGCTCATTTGGCATATATATGAAGCGGGTCAAGATCCGTGACCTGATTCAACTATTCGTGCACCTTGAACAGATGCAGTCCGCTGGCGTGCCTATGCTCGATGCTCTTGCAGATATTCGGGATACCACTGACAACGACGCGTTGAGAGATATTATGTCGGAGATTTACCGGGAAGTCTCCGAAGGCAGCTCTTTATCAGAGGCTATGGCCAGGCATCCTAAGGTTTTCACCAATCTGTATATATCGCTGCTTGCTGCCGGAGAAGAGACCGGTGATATGAGTTCTGCTTACCTGCAGCTTGTCAAATACCTTAAATGGGTTGACATGATGCAGTCCAAAGTCAGGAAAGCCACTCGCTATCCGATTATTCTTGTTGTTGTGGTGATTGCAACGATTGTGATTATGATGGGATTTGTTGTTCCGCAGATAGTCGACTTTATCCGGAACATAGATCAGGAATTGCCCTGGTACACTGAATGGCTGATCAAAACTTCTGACTTCTTCAAAGAATACTGGTGGGGGGTTTTGGCAGCGCCCGTGCTCCTGTTTGCCCTGGTTAAGGTTTTGCGGCGTCTGTCCGGTACTGTGGCCTACCGACTGGATCTGCTTTATCTGAATATGCCGGTGGCTGGTCCGTTGATTCGAAAAATCAGCATTGCCAGATTCGCCCAGACGTTTGCTGCTTTATACTTTAGCGGTATTGATGTACTAAAGGCGCTTAAGGCAGCTCAGGCAACAGTTTCCAATCTGGCGCTCGATGAGGCTCTGGATAATGTTCATACCTCGGTACAAAACGGAAGCCCTCTGTCGGAAGCCTTTAATTCATCTGGTGAATTTCCAAGCATGGTCGTTAGGATGCTGCGTATTGGCGAGGAGTCTGGCCACCACAGTCATGTACTTGAGCAGGTGTCAGAATTTTATACGGCTGATGTCGATGAATCCGTCCAGGCATTGATCGCATTGATTGAGCCTTCCCTTACAGCCTTTCTTGGGGCTATGATATTATGGATTGCAGCGGGCGTGTTCGGCCCAATCTATTCAAGCTTCGAAAATCTTGAGTTTTAGCGAATGACCATATCTTTACCATATATTACGCCATCCCGTTGTGTCCTGCTTATAGGGGACGATGCGCTTTACATTTATAATTCGGGAATTTCCGTGACCCAGTTTGTGGAATCAGTGCCATGGGATACTGCTGATTTTGAGGGTGAAGTCGCACACATAATATCCAAAGATTGTCATTCGCGGCCAGTGCTGATGCTTTACGATATGGTGGAGCAGCACTATCGGTAGGATCGCCTTCCCAAGGTCGGATTTGTCGATATGAGCGGAGTCCTGGATAGAAAACTGCGAATGTTATTTCCGCAGTATAATGTTCGTTCTGCAATTAAATTGAAAGAGGACGGCAAACGTTCGAGGCAGCAGATGGTCGTGACTGCAGTCTGTCTTATACTGATGTCAACGAATACATGTGGAGAAAACTTAAGCAAAGAGATA
>CAZJRT010000267.1:0-2752 GCA_964548445.1 uncultured Pseudobdellovibrionaceae bacterium | reverse complement strand
CATGCTTGCAGATCAATCTGCCTTCCCGCTGCTTTCGCTCAAGGCCAAGCTTAATAAGATGGTCGCGCTGGATCTCCCAGTCATCGCTCTCGAAATAACCTTGCCTTCGCTCAATGATGCGGGAGATATGAGGTTCGGCATCAAGGTCTTCGGGATTAAGGCCCCATAGCTGGGCATAAGAAGGATTCCAGAGCTTTACCCTGCCATCACTGCCGAACACGACAACGCCCTCGGCCAGATTATCAAGGGTCTCTTTCTGGACAGCTATTAAAGTATTATACGAAGATTCCAGCTCAAGGCGACTGGTGACATCTTCAAAAGTCATCATCAGCCCGCCCATAGGATGCTGTACGGCAAGCATACGTAAAGCCGCCCCGTCAGGAAGATGTAACATATCTTCGTGCGGTTCAATCAGGCTGGTAAACATGTTCAGCCATGATTGTTTGAACTTGCGAAAATCAGCCTGTTCCGGGAGTCTTCTGGTTTCGCGTAACTTTTCCATTATGTCGCCAAGTTTGGGGCGAGTGTTCAGCCACTGGTCTTCCAGATCCCAAAGCTGAGCGAAAGCTGAATTATAAAATTCAAGAGAATTATCCGCTGCGTATATAGAGATTGCAGTACGTAATTGCTCAAGCAATTCCTTATTAGCTGATACGTAGCGGTTAATACGTCTTTCCAGATCTTCCTCGCTGGTGATGTCCCGCGCCATTCCAATTGTGATTCCCAGACTTTCTACCGGAACTGTGGAAATATCCAAAAGACGTCTGTTGCCTGCTATAATGCTGTGAGTTTGCAGATTTCTAGTTTCTTTTGCTTCCAGGGCTTCCTTGGCAAGAAGACTGTACTGACTGGAGCCTCCGGTATTGGTTTTTCGTCCGGCTGCTGTAGAAGGAAATTCCTTTTGTTCCCTGACAGCTATTTCAGGGGTGGCTCCTACTACATCGGCATAGGCCTTGTTGCACCATGATAAATCGCCATTCTCATCACGCATCCATAAAGGTATTGCTACATGGTCAAGTATAGAGCGGAGTTTTATAAGTTCATTTGAATTAACCCGATATTCTTCTTCCAGACGGGCGTTCTTCACATGATGATCTGTAATGTCCTCCAGCCAGAGAACGTCATAGCGATCACATCTATCTATATCCCTGCCTCTGGTTCCTGATAATTTGAAGGTCAGAGTATTGTCTTTTGAGTGAGCGATAATGCTAAAAGAGCTGGCTGATTCCCGCATATGATTGAATCTTCCTTCCAGCGTTGCAGCACTTTCAGGGGTTAAAGCACTTTGCACGTCATGAAGGGATTCAATTTTTCTTAGTCCTAACAAACCGGCAAAACCGCGACTGAAGACTACTTGTCCTTCAGGTGAAAAGCCGCAGTATTCTCCCGGAACCGCATCCAGAAAAGCTTCAAGCCGTGCCTTTTCAAGTTGTAAAATATCAGCACCGGTTACAGGAGCCAGCAAGCGGGCAAGGAAAGAATTATAGGACTGTTTAGATGCACTCATTGCTCAAGTTTACTGGTACGCGCCTGCGTACTCAAGCAATCTGTACAGGGCTTCCGGCATTAAGTTACAGGACTATAGTTCTGCGTCCATTCAGGAAAATCCGGCGTTCAGTAAAAAACAGGACCGCTCTGGAAAGAACCCGGGCTTCTATGTCCTTGCCTAATACCTGTAGTTTGTCCGGAGTTTTGGTGTGGTCGATGCGGATGGTTTCCTGTTCGATAATAGGCCCCTCATCCAGATCGGCGGTCGCGAAATGGGCCGTGGCCCCAACCATTTTCACGCCGCGTTCATAGGCCTGATGGTAAGGCCTCGCCCCTTTGAAGCCCGGCAGGAAGGAATGGTGGATATTGATAATGCGCCCGTGATATTTGCTGCATAAATCATCAGAAAGGATCTGCATATAACGGGCAAGTACTATGAGTTCGCTGCCAGTTTCCTCGATGATTTCACAGAGCCTTTTTTCCTGTTCAGCCTTGGTTTCTTTTGTTACTGGAAGATGGATGAACTTCAGGCCGCGATCTTCAACCGGTTTGCAATTATTTTCATGGTTGGAAACAACGCCGGTAATATTAATCGGCAGGTGATTTGTACGCCAGCGATAGAGTATATCATTAAGGCAATGATCGTCTTTAGAGACCATTACCAGTGCATTGACCTTTTTTGAACTGTCATGCAACCGCCAGCCCATCCCGAAAGAATCAGCAATTTCCGCGAAGGCCTGCGCAAATTTCTCAATAGAGGATCCCGGATCATAGGGTCTGATACGAACCCTCATGAAGAAACAGCCTGAAAGATGGTCAAAGAATTGTGCAGATTCCTCAATGTTACAGCCCTGATCACGCAAGGTCCCGGCAACGGCAGCAACTATGCCCGGTTTGTCCGGACAGGTAATGCACAGGATATGCTCGCCGTTGTCGGTTCCTGACATAGTTAATCGATCCTAGTATCTGTATTGATCTGTTTTAAAGGGTCCGTTCTTGTCAACGCCAATATATTCGGCCTGTTTGTCGTTCAGTTCTTCCAGTTTGACGCCTAGCTTGCCGAGATGCAGGCGGGCGACTTTTTCATCAAGGTGCTTGGGCAGAACATAAACCTGACGCTCATACTTGTCATGGTGATTCCACAGTTCGATCTGGGCCATAACCTGATTGGTGAATGAAGCGCTCATGACAAAGCTTGGGTGACCGGTGGCGCAGCCCAGATTAACCAGTCGTCCTTCGGCCAGCAGGATAATTCGCTTGCCAT
>CAZJRT010000266.1:0-2759 GCA_964548445.1 uncultured Pseudobdellovibrionaceae bacterium | reverse complement strand
CGGTCAGGCATCCTTTCAGGTGCCCCATATGCACGTCTTTATCAACGTAAAGGCATTCCATCTGATGGAACATCGGAGTATGGGTCATGTCGTAATCAGAGCGATATGTGCGGCCCATGCTGACGATTTTTACCGGTGGTTTATGTTCGCTCATATAGCGGATTTGTACCGGTGATGTATGGGTGCGAAGAACCCGTTTTGCCTTCTCTCCCTTTTCATCCGGATCATCAGGCAGGAAGAATGTATCCTGCATTTCGCGAGCCGGGTGACCGGGAGGAAAATTCAGCGCTGTGAAGTTGAACCAGTCATTTTCAATGTCCGGTCCTTCAGCCACTACAAAGCCCATGGAAGCAAATATGCTGGTCAGCTCTTCCATGGTTTGAGAGATTGGATGTATATGCCCGCGACGATCAGGTCTTGGGGCAAGAGTGACGTCAATAGTTTCCCGGGCAAGACGTTTTTCCAGATCCTGACGTTTAAGAGCTTCTTCCTCTGATTTTATGAGTGAAGTAATTTCTTCCTTCAACTGATTGAGGGCCTGTCCTTTGCTTTTGCGCTCTTCCGGCGACATGCTCCCCAGGGTTTTCATCAGCCCGGTGATTTTGCCTTTTTTGCCGAGTACAGATACACGTACCTGCTCCAGCTTTTCCAGTTCGTCAGCCGAGCTAATAAGGGAAATGATTTCTTTTTTAAGTTCTGCTACTTCATTCATAAGTATTTTCTCTATCAGGAAGCCTTTTGATAATCAAGTTGCCACATTTTACCTATCAATGGGAATATTTGTGAAAAATCATTCACTACATAATCCGTTTCACAGGAGGTTAACCTTTCATTACTTAAGCTGCCACCGGTGATGCTGATAGATGTGAGGCCGAGGCGTCTTGCTATCTCTGGTTCTTCGAGGGAGTCTCCAATAATAAAAGCCTCTTCAGGCTTGAATTCAGGTTTTTCCAGTATGGCTTTAAGCCGGTCATGCTTGTTCATTTTCTGGACAAACGTCGCATCATATTCTTCGTTGCACGAAACAAGCGAGAAAAAGTGCCGGATATGAAATTTTGCCAGTTGCTGTTCGACGTTCTCGCGCAAATGATTAGTCAGCAGCATGCACTCTACCGCGTTATCCACCAGCCACTGAAGCAGCTCTGTAGCCTGTGGCCTTAATTTGCATTCAAGGGCGGCATTTTCGTAGACCTCAAGAAAGATCCTGGCCAGGCGATCATGGTTTTTCAGGTACTCGTCGGCAGAAATACCGTTAGCATTGTAAAAATGTAAAATGGGAAAAGTAAAAGTGCTCTGGAATTGCTCGGCATTTAATGGAGCGCGTCCCAGAGCTTGAAACACGGCTCCAGCCCCAAGCAGGTTGGCTTCAAGGTCGTCGAAGAGTGTTCCGTTCCAGTCGAAAATTGCAAGATGTTTCATGCATCGTTTTTACATCTGCTAGCCTGGATTGGCAATGATCGGCTGCAGTTTGCTGAATTTGTGCTTTTGTATTACTTTTCTTTTTTTTATTCTACCAAGCGAAGAAAGAACAAGGAGTAGAGATGGTTCGTCCGGCCGTTATGAACGAAGTTAATTATACCGGGTTTAACAAGACGTTAGCCGATATAATAGAATCTTCCCGCTTTAGTAAGGTGATCGCAGCCCTAATTCTTGTTAATGCGGTTACCCTCGGCCTTGAGACAAATGATGAGGTAATGCAGACGTATGGCTCATTGATTGGTCTGGTGGATCGGCTCATTCTGGGCGTTTTCGTAATAGAGATTCTTACGAAAATTTACCTTTATCATTGGAAATTTTTTAAAGTTGGCTGGAATGTTTTTGATTTTATTATCATTGCTGCTTCTCTGATTCCGGCTGTTACATATCTTTCCGTGCTTCGGGCGCTGCGCGTATTCAGGGTGCTCCGGCTTATTACCGTTATGCCACGGCTGCGAAGAGTTATAGCTGCTTTGCTCTATGCAATACCGGGAATGATTTCAGTAATAAGTGTATTAATGATCATATTCTATATTGCAGCCGTTCTAACTACCCAGATTTTTGGCAGCAGTGAAGATCCGGAAATGCAGGAGCTTTTTGGGGATATTGGTTCATCAATGTATACGCTTTTCCAGTTGATGACTCTGGAAGGGTGGCATGAGAATATCGCTGGCCCGACAATGTCTCATTTTCCGTGGTCATGGGCTTTCTTTGTGCCGTTTATAATCATAACCAGCTTTGCAGTACTCAATCTGTTTATTGGTATTATTGTCGATGCCATGAACCTTATTGGCGATGACAAGAATATTCAGACAGAGGCTAGCGCAGCTGATATTACTCTTTCTTCGCAAATAGCTGAATTGCGTAAAGACCTGAGGGAATTAAAAGAAGTAATTGGCAAGTGATAACTGGTACTTAGCTTTTAACTAAATGAATGCTGCCAGCCATGGACTTGAACTGCTCTTTCAGGTTTTCCATCCTTGTTTGAAAGTTCTTAAGCTCATCGCCCTTAAGTGTCTTCCCTTGTGGCAATTTTAGAGTGGATGGATTTACAGGCTCTCCGTTTGCCAGAACTTCGTAATGCAGGTGCGGTCCGGTCGAGCGCCCGGTAGTGCCAACATAGCCTATGACCTCGCCCTGTTTGACCCGCTTGCCTGTGGAAATACCTTTGGCAAAACCTTTCATATGAGCATAAGCGGTCTTGAGTTCAGAGTTATGACGTATCCGGATATAGTTACCGTATGATCCCCAGCGCCCCGCTTTTTCAATCACGCCATCACCGG
>CAZJRT010000265.1:0-2775 GCA_964548445.1 uncultured Pseudobdellovibrionaceae bacterium | reverse complement strand
CCTGCCAGGCCGCAAATACATAGCCCTGCACTTCGCAAAGCGCAACCGGAGGATCCGCGATACTGCCATCCTGATGGAAAACCGAAATGGCAGAATCTTTCCATCCTTGTGTGAAGAGGCCGCTTTCTTCACCTCTGATATATTCGACGAAGCCATCACCATCGATGTCACCATCACGGTCAATCCAGTCCAGAGCCGCGCGCAAAGACGGCCATAACTCTTCAATGAAGGCCAGGTCACGAGTACGCTGGAAATAGGCAACTGCAAGCATCAGAAAAAGCGGGGTGCTATCGACACTGCCGTAATATTTCTTGAAAGGCACCTCACGAGTCTGGGCCATCTCGCCGTTACGAACTTCGTGAAGTATTTTACCCGGTGCTGCCTCTGTATATGAATCGTATTCTGTTGCCTGATTAGCTGCGAGATAGCTTAAAACACCCTTGGCAATTTCCGGCTGGTAGAAAAGCGCCTGGAAAGCAGTAATCAGTCCATCACGGCCAAACGCCGTACTAAACCACGGGATCCCTGCATAAGGGTATAGCCCTTGACCAGTGTCTGAAACCAGTAAGGTCAGCGCCTTCTTGGAATTGTTTATCCAGGAATTAAATTTCTCGTTTGATGTAGAAACATTTATCCAGTCACTGGTCTGGCTTTTAATTCTTTCCTGTTCTTTAGCAAGAATCTTGTCAAAGTTCTTATTGGCAAGATCGTTTTCTTTGGCACCCACACTGAAATAACCGGCCCAGGTTTCACCAGGTTTTAGATCGAAAGAGTAAAGAGCGCTGTTAGGGGTCAGTTCTTGCGGCTTTTTTGAAAAGCCGATCCATGTTTCCCGGGTAACGCCATCAAGCCCTTTATAGCTAAAGACAACATTCTTCCTGTTTATTCTGGGCTCGAGCAATGTGCCGTGATCTTTGCGGCTAACTCCTCGTACTTCAAATATGTCCAGAAAGTCGGCATCAAATTCCAAAAGCATTTTCAGTGATGTCTTGGTCTCCCCGTAATTAAAGAACTCAACTTTCTCAAGGAGAATTTCATCGCTGATAAGTTTTTCTCTCCGAACATAAATAAGCGCTTCGGAAATCTCGATACCGCGCTGGTCCGAAAAAGTCATATTGGTCAGGTTGCTGTCCAGCAGAACATTGTTTTCATCAAGCTCTGATGAGAGCAACTTAAGACGGGCATCGATCAGAGACATCCACCAGAAAGAGAGATGACGAGTATCATTTATAAACAGGCCTGATGAATTACCCGGATCATCAACAATATTACCTGCCATATTAAAAACGCCGAAAGCGTCTTTATGTTTCAGTACATGCAGGTGATAAAGCGGGGACAGGAAAACCGGAAGCCGGTGGGCTCGATTCTCCTCAGGTTCTGTCTGCTTCCCAAGTTTGGAAATCAGTGACATCTACATCCCTTTTATATTTTAAACGGCGAGCTTAAGAAACAAGCCGTCTGTTGGATAACGGTGTTACGCTGGATTTTGATCCAGACTTGGCAGAAATCTTGCCGGTGTAATAATCGGCAGGGATTTTAGAAGTATCCGCCTTGGCAGCAAGTTCTGAATAGAGGCTTTCATAACCGAGCACCATAGCTTCCACAGAAAATCTTTCCTGGAAACGCTGGCGTATAAGATTTCTATCCAGATCACGGGCCTTGGCTATTGCTTCAACAGCTTCCTGTTCATTATCAACGATGAAACCGGTAACTCCGTGCTCAATAACTTCAGGCACAGAACCATACCTCGTAGCAATTACCGGTGTCCCGCAAGCCATGGCCTCAATCATTACCAGGCCAAATGGCTCCGGCCAGTTAATGGGCATTAATAGCGCATGGGCACCGCTCAGGAATCCACCCTTTTGGGTTTCATTAATTTCACCGACATATTCAACACCGCTCTGATTGAGCATCGGCTGGACGACATCCCTGTAATAAACCTTGTTCTCTTCAAACTGGTTACAGATTTTTGCTGCCAGCTTGATAGGCTCGCCAGCTTTACGGGCCATATTTATTGCCCGGTCGGCGCCTTTTTCAGGTGAAAACCTGCCAAGAAAAGCCACGTAACTTTGCTGCCCGTCCGGGATCATAACACCTGAAGGTGGCTGAATACCGTGATAAATTGTTTTGACGAAATTGGCTTTTGGGAGGGGTTTTCTTTGGGCGTTTGTAATAGAGACTAGAGGAAAATTTTTATGACGGTTATAAAATCTTGGAAATCCTTTAACATCCAGACGCCAGTGCAATGTAGTAAGTGTCTTTTCTGGAATATCCGAGAACACGGCCATTTGTAATAAATCCGTATGACAGTGGATGATATCGAATTCATCAGACATCTCATGGACCATGTCCAACATACGCAAAGTGTCGGCCAGAAACATCGAATCGGCGACATCGCTGGCGATATCTTCTTCCATACGAAACGGTTTGTTACGGCACGGTATAAGCTGACCTTTGACTTTACTGTCTTCTGTAGCAAAAACAGTTACATCATGACCCTGGTCCACAAGACCACTTTCAATATTGGCTATAACCCGTTCTGTGCCACCATAACCTTTAGGGGGAATACTTTCGGCGAGAGGAGCCACCTGTGCGATACGCATTTTAATTCTCCAAGTTGTCGCAGGTTTGCCCTGCCAACCTTGGGAATATCCAGGTTCCAGCCCGCATAGGAAACCACCGCTTATGCCGGATTTCCCATTGGGCAGAGCAACGCCTTTTCAGGCAGTTAACGCATATAAATAAACTATAACCGGTTTTGAGTCAAACACTAAT
>CAZJRT010000264.1:0-2798 GCA_964548445.1 uncultured Pseudobdellovibrionaceae bacterium | reverse complement strand
TCTCAAGTATCTTTTCGGATTTGAGACCACCCCGATTCATCAGAACCTTGTGAAATTCGAAATACTTGCCTTGCTCCTTTGCAGCAAGAGACCATTTGGCTGCCAGTTCAGATGCAGGCGAAAGAATTGGCAAGTCGAGCAACACAAAGCGAACATTCTTGTCAGTCTCCATCACGGCAATGATATCGTTCAGTGCCCGCCTGCAATAACCGCAATTATAATCGAAGAACTCGACGACAGTCACATCTCCATCAGGATTACCAGTATCCGGCCTGTCCTTGCCATACAAATAATCTAAATGCTTTTGCAGATTCTCTTTCTGGGCTTGTTTGTATTGAGCTTCCTGCTTGTCCTTGTAATTCTCAAGCGCTTTCATGATTACTTCAGGATTTTCCATCAGATAATCATGGACTATACCTTCTATCTTCTCAGTTTCCTGCCCTGAAGCATCCGCAGCATAGCAAGCCCCTGATAATGCGAAAACGAGAGTAAATGCAGTTACTAATATCTTCAAAATATCTTCTCCTTGGTATCGAATCTGCGAACAATAGCATGGTCTATCTTTGTTAACACGACAAGTTTTCACTCTATTTTTTATCTTTTTCTTGCTCAATAAAAGCCAGCATATCAGATGCACGCCGATATTCCGGGCTTCCGGGCTTCAGGTTTTTTTGCGCACCTTTTGCCAGTTTTTCAGCATATTCCAGCTTATCCTGAAGCAATGCTTCTTCCGCAAGCTGGAGACGAGCCTGCGCTTCCTGTCCCATCCGGCCATACGCCGTAGCCAAAAGCCTTCGCACTTTTGTAGAGCGCCTTTCTTCCCGCACCGCCCGGTTCAGGTGACTAATCGCCTGTCCCAGTATTTCCGGATCTTTGCCCCCTGTTTCTATTAAAACATGCGCCAGATCAATCCGGATCAGGGGAGCATGACCGGCGAGATTTAAAGCTTTTTCATATAGCGGCCTTGCCTCTTTGAGCCGCCCGAAATCCTTGAGCATCTGAGCCTTGAGCTCCAGAAAATAAGGATTGTTCGGCTCGGTCGCCAGCAAGCCATCAATTAAATTCAAGGCCCTGTCTATCCGGTCTTGCCGATAAGCAGCGATTGCTCTGGCATAGCGAGCAGCTATAGATTTATCATTTTCTCCGTAATACCAGATCGCCTGCTGCGGCCTGATAAAACCTGTAAGCTTTGCCTTGAGGCGAGCGTGTTCTTCATCCCAATGTGGAGGATAGGGTCTTCCGCTTGAAGTCTGATACTTAGCATTTCTTTGCATTGCCTCCAGCCGGTTGCGGCTTAGAGGGTGAGTGCGTATATATTCGCTCTGCTGGCTTTCCGGCAAAATGTCCTGATCCTCCAGCTTGCTCATAAAGCTGATCATGCCTTCAGCGCTAATATCCGCCTGTTTTAAATAGGCAAGCGCCGCCTGATCCGCACTGGATTCCTGCAATCGGCTATGAGAAAGGAAACGCCTTGCTGCCATAGACTGTGTTCCAGCCGATATGGCTGCTCCGGCGCCGCCTTCTCCGGTTGCCATGGCGACCCCGATACCAAGCAACGTCCCGAGCAGGCTTTCATAAGAAGCATGCTCATAGGCCTGCCTCATTCGTACCAGATGCCCACCGCTGACATGACCCAGCTCATGAGCAATCACTCCCGCGACCTCTCCGGCATTTTCTGACTTATCCAGCAAGCCCGTATAGATAAAAATGTTTTGGCCGCCCGCCACGAACGCATTGATCTGATTGTTCTGCACCAGAATAATATTGATGCTCGCCGGATTCATCCCGGCGGCCTTGATCAACGGGCTGGCCCAGCCCTTTAGAATATTTTCTATTTCAGTATCCCGGATAATTGTCATGTCCCGTCCCTGCGCCATGGCTGGCGGGATAGCTAACAGGACCAGCAAAGCAGCAAAAACAATCAGGCTGCAAAGCCGTCGCAAGCACAAAACAGGAGACAGGGGATGATAATATTTCACGTCTGGAGTAATTTGCTGTTAAGATTAATGCGTAATGTACCTGTAATTAAGTAGAATGTCACATTTCATCCTTCAATGGATTGATTTCCTCTGGCTGCCAATGGCCTATGCTGTAGTGAATAAACAGCATAGATTTTACGCTATTGGATTTGTCCTGTGCTGCATTTTTGCTCTGCGGCTTGAATATGAATTGCTGGAGACCATGGACCTGACAAATGGCTTTACCAGCTGGATTGCCATGTCCCCGTATCTTAGGGGGCTGATGGTCTATTCTTTAGCCATAATGGCGTTTCTTATGCTTTCTCATTTTTCCCAGCGCACCCACGGGGTAATTTACATGGCAGCGGCATTAAGTGTATTCATCACAACTTTTATCATCTCAATAACAGTAATGGTGATATGAGCCGTAACAAACCGAAAACCCGGGTAAAATCGGCCCGTGGCCGCAAAACCTCGTCTACACGCTGGCTGCAAAGACAGGTCAACGACCCGTACGTAGAAAAGGCAAAGCAGGAAGGCTATCGCTCTCGCGCCGCGTTCAAGATCCTGGAAATTGATGAGAAACTTAATCTCTTCAAGCCCGGCATGCTGACTCTTGACCTTGGCGCCGCGCCAGGAGGCTGGAGTCAGATAGCCGCAGGCAAAGGCTGCAAGATAATCGCGCTCGACCTGCTGGAGATGGATGAAATTCCAGGCGTTGATTTTGTACAGATGGATTTCATGGCTGACGAAGCGCCGGATATTTTGAAAGAAAAGACCGGCGGAGAGCTGGTGGATCTGGTGCTCTCTGACATGTCGCCAAATACGGTAGGCCATAAA
>CAZJRT010000263.1:0-2819 GCA_964548445.1 uncultured Pseudobdellovibrionaceae bacterium | reverse complement strand
GAGCAACTGACTCTTAATCAGTAGGTTCAAGGTTCGATTCCTTGACGGCCCACCAGTAAAATCAAGGGGTTATGGCTTTTGCCAGCCTCTTTTTTATTTGAAATTTTGACCACCTTTTGCCCACCTTATTTTGGGGATCGAACGCCGTTTCAATTATGTCACAATGGCGACCAAAATTATTCTAAACAACGCTTCAACCTGAGTATCTGCTCATCGAAATAAAAGGTTCTGCCGCTCCCATCCACACTAACATAGTCTTTTGACATTCTTATTGCATACCGGGCATTTCTAAATGCTATTGACATACCCCGCTAAAATAAATATAAATTTATCAATGCCGCCGGTCCTGCCGAAACAAACCACCGCCCTGATTGTTTTTTCGGTTTGGCCGACGGCATTTTTCATTGAAAATGAGAAAACAACCCATAAGTCCCCACCGGTATCCTCTCCCGGCCGAGGAAAGTCGATCCAAGTCTTCTCATCCGGGGCGATGTTTTGCTCGAGGACTGTGGCAAGTGTCAGCTTTGATCCGAGCCAAGCCAATTTAACAGAGCATTGCCACATATCTTCCCACGGGAGGCATAAGGCGGCACTCTTTAATAACCTCGAACAGAAAAGGGGCCCTGACAGACAGGAGCCCCTTTTCTGATGCTTTATTTTTTCTCGGCCTTTCTTACCACATAAAGCCCGCCTGCAGATAGCCGTTGTAGGAATCATAATCCTCGTTGTGCTCGCTGATTACTCCGAGCTTGACCCTGAAGGCATCCCGGCTATAGACACCTGTAATGTTCAGCACGGCCGAGGTCGACGCCACCGACTCTTCGACCACTGCACTTTGGCCCATAAGGCTCTGGGTCACTTCAATGTCATTGTCGTTTAAATCTTGTTTGATTCCGGCGCCGCTCGTCAAACTGATATTACCACCACCTTCCAGACTCCATTTCCTGGAGGCGTCAATACCGGCAAACACTTGAAACCATTCCTCGCTGAGGCTATCATAATGCGTGTTCCAGTCTGGATTGGCAGAGACCTTGGAAGTATGAGTCTCGGTTCTCCAGTTTGTCCATCTCAGGCTCATTGACGGGTAGATCCCCCAATCCGAATCTTCAAATTTCATTCCCGCCCTTGCCTCGGTCAGAAACATGTCGCTGTCATATTCATCAGTTTCCCTGATCTGATAGTTCATCCCGGTCCACCCGGAATAATCGTGCTTTATCCTGTTGTAGCTGGCATAAAGCTCGCCGAACCAACTCTCCTGATTATAGATTCCGTATGCGCCGGCGGAGTAGCTGTCCTGGTCCTCGTCGTTTCTTTTGAACGTGTCGTTTAGGCGAACGCTGTTATTGCCGTATCCGCCGAACACGCCAGCGGTAATGGCATCAAAACTTCTTTCATAACCCAGGAAAACCCCCTTGGAGGTAATATCCGCCCCCAGGCCGCTGTCATGGACCCCTGTGTAATAGGGCAGGATATAGGCGCCGTTTTTATAGGCTGGCCCCGCAGTTCCAAGGCTGACCGCATCGCTTGTGCCTGCCGAGGCGAGAAGTATCGGTTCGGCATCCTTTTCGTTATTTGCAAGAAAGCCCTGGCCGCCGAAAACATGGCCGGAAAGCAGATACTGTAAAAGCTGGTTCTGGCCGGTATTTACGGCAGTACGCGCAGCAATGCCGGCCCTTGCAGATTTGCTCTTTCTTGGTTCATATCCGAAGATAACCGCAGACTCCTCTGCCCGGTTGTCTCCATACCAGTCAACAGTTATGTTCGGGTTGGCATATTCTTTTTTAAGTGCGCCCCAGGTGTTTTCCACGGTGCTGTTCTGATCGACCAGGTAGTAAGGCTTGCCGAGAACCGTGTCAGGTGCGCCGTCAGCAATGAGCGACACGCTGTTTAGATCCAGTGTGCTGTTTGCGTTATATATCGGTCTTTTTGTTTCAGCAGGCTTGCCGTGGAAAACATAACCGAATCCATCCTGCAGTGTTACATCAGATCCTTTATAAAGTGATAGTGCGCGGGCATTGCCGGAGGTATATAGGCGGCCGGTATTGCTGAAATCCGCGGTTGTACCGGCAAAAAGGGCCGCTGAAGCAATGTGGGTGTTGGCCATGTCTTCTTCAAAATTAGCAGGCTCTTCAAAGTCGCCAAGCTCTGATACATTAAGTTTTATCCTCCCAGAGTTATTGACTTGAATTTTACTTTCACTTCCTTTCACCATGACGCCTGCTGCACCGAAACCAAGGGTATTCGGGCTGTTGTCTGTGGTGACAGAGACATCTATTGTGCCCTGGTTGTCTATTGTGCTTGGCTTTTGATCTGAAATCGCATGGTTAACGTAAATTCCTCCCGAAAATGCCCCGGCATCGCCAGCTATGTTTGCCAGATTTACATTTGTTTTTATGCTGCCGGTGTTAACAATGGTGCTGTCTTCCAGGGTTTCGGGGGGTTCTGATCCCCATATCTGTATACCCAGGGCGGAAGCAAAAGGAATTATTTCTCCGCCGATACTATTTAGATCCACTCTGGAAATGATGCTTCCGGAGTTTAAAATTTTGCTGTTTTCTACGTGACCAGCAGAGATGCCATTTGCTGAGCCAGCAGCATCTTCAGTGGAATCGGAGATCGAAGTGTTTTCTCCGATATCACTAAGCTTTACACTGGAAGAAATGCTTCCCGAGTTGTCAATGGTGCTGTTGACTACAGTATCAGAGAATATGCCGCTGGCCGAACCCGAAGCACCCCCCTGGGTCCCGTCAATGTTTGTCTCTGTCTCAATGCTGCCGGAGTTTAATATCGAACTGTCCCTTAATGTTTCAAAGCCGCCA
>CAZJRT010000262.1:0-2828 GCA_964548445.1 uncultured Pseudobdellovibrionaceae bacterium | reverse complement strand
CGATATTGTCATGCCGGAAATGAATGGCCGGGATTTTGCCAATCAGCTAAAGGAGATTTACCCGGCTGTCAAAATTCTGTTTATGTCCGGTTATACAGACAATGTGATCGCGCATCATAATATGGAAAGCGAGGAGCTTCTGTTTATTGAAAAGCCTTTTACCTTAAAAGATATAGCCGCCAAGGTACGGGAGGTGTTGTCAAGCTGATACTGACGTGTTTAAATAATTTTCGGGGCAAAAAATAGCAGAACAATGGGAGCCCGGAACCAGAAAAAAGCAGTGCTTGCTGCTGATGATAAGGGTTTTTGTCTAATTGCCGGATATTATCTTGCTCGATTTTAGTGTATAGTTGTTTGAATAAAGCTTAAGCTGTAAATAGCAGCACATTATTACTTTTATCCTCCCTCTTTATAACCATGAGCCAGGATGAGCAATGGATCATAATACTTTGAGGGGGAAGTCTGACGAGAACAAATCCAAGGACGAACTGCTTAGGGAGCTAGCCAATGCGAATAGAGCGTTGGAAAAAGTTATCAACAGCACCCACGTCATGCTTGCCTGCCTGGACCCTAAACTCAATTTCTGCTGGGTCAACCGCGCCTACGCCGAGGCAGGGAAACGAGATCCGGCCGAGTACATAGGCAAGAACCATTTTGATCTCTATCCGCACCGGGAAAACGAGGCCATCTTCCGCAAGGTTGCCCAAACCGGCGAGCCCTTTGAGGTGCATGCAAAGCCTTTTTCTCACCCAGACCAGCCTGAGCGGGGAACGACCTATTGGGACTGGCGCCTGGAGCCCATTCTGGCTGAAAATGGTAATGTGGAAATGTTGCTTTTCTCCCTTACGGACGTAACCGAAACCGAGCGGACTAAAAGGGAGCTGAGAGCATCTCTGCAGGAACGCAATCTGATATTGGATAGTGCAACAGCAATAATTATCCATCATGACACCGAACAAAACATTAATTGGGCAAACAAAAGCTTCACCCAGGTAACCGGCAAAACCCTGGCAGAATTGAGAGGCATCAAGTGTCACGATGCATGGGGGTTTGGTCGGTTATGCGAGCATTGCCCTGTGACTCGGGCGATAGAAAGCGGTCAGCCCCAAGAGGGCGAATTGTCGCCTGACGTGGTAGAGAATTGGCCCCGGAGTCAAGGCTTTTGGTTGGTACGGGCAGCACCGGTGAGAGATGAAGCCGGGAATGTAACAGGTGCAATAGAAGTGGCCCATGACATAACAAAACGTCGAGAGGCTGAGAAAGAACTGCGGCGTTTAAACGCGACTTTGGAGCAGCGGGTCGCTGAGCGCACCGAACTTGCCGAGGCTAGAGCAAAGCAACTCTCGCGCCTCAGCTATGAATTAACCATGGCCGAGCACCGGGAACGGCAACGGATTTCTGAGATTCTTCATGATCATCTCCAGCAGGTAATCACAGCAGCAAGAATGCACACGGAAACGCTGCTTGGGAAGATCCCGGAATCGAATAAGGCCGAGGCCCTGAAAATAGTGGATCTTTTATCCGAATCAATACACTCGACGCGATCTCTGAGCAAGGAACTGGCACCGCCGATTCTGCAAAAAGAGCAGCTTGCGCCGGCATTGGAATGGCTGGCAGACTGGATGGAGCAAACATATGGGTTGCGTGTGAATCTTAGAATAAACGATTCAGTAAAAATCGAGGGGGAAGGAATAAGGGTTCTGATATTCCAGTCCGTTCGGGAGTTGTTGTTTAATGTAGTCAAGCATGCAGGGGTCAACCAGGCAGAGCTTGAATTAAGCCGTGCAGATGGTGGTTTCGTCCAAATAATTCTACGGGATCATGGACGAGGCTTTAATCCCGACCAAATTTATAATTTGAATATCAATCGCTCAGGGTTTGGTTTGTTTAGCATCCATGAGCGGATCAGCTTGATCGGTGGTGATTTTCGTATTGAAAGCGCCATCAGAACCGGTTCCTGCTTCACACTCCTTGTTCCCCAAAAAGCCCGGAAATAAACCGGACCCCCCCACTAACCTGCAATGGTATCCTTCGGATTTGATACTTACCCCTCTTTCTAAACAGGAAATACAGCTCTCAATAAAAACCCCGCCCTTCAGAGACAGAAATACGGCCCATGAGATTGACCTTGAAGTGTTGCCGGGGTTGACGCATTGCTTTGACTGTTATGGTATCAGCGATTATAAGGGCCACCGGCTCGAGTTCAGCAAACAAGGCAGGAAGAAATCTTTGCACCTGGTCAGCGAATTTTTGAAGGAGCATGTAAGGTGATTGGCGTTAACCAAAGAGCCTGGTTGATTCCTGGCGGTTGACTAATATTTGAATAATTGTTTTGACTTGGGTTGCATTTAATAAATATAGCGGGGGTCTTTAGCGCGCCTATGCAGAGCACTATGCTGACCAAGGATTTGCTGCTGCATATCAATTATCGGCTTTTCATCTTCCACTAAAAGAATGCTTTCCGTCCCTGTTGGCAGTTCTTTACCGGCTTGCCCGGTTGAGATATCCCGGCTTTTTTCCTGTTCAGCCGATGGAAGAAACACGTAAAATGTGGTTCCTTCTCCGGGTTCACTGTAAACGGTAATATGGCCGCTGTGACTCTTGACAATGCCGTGAACCACGGAAAGTCCTAGCCCGGTGCCAGTGCCGGTTTTGCTGGTGGTGAAATAGGGCTCAAAGATTCTGTCCATGTATTGCTCCGAAATCCCGCATCCTGTATCGCTAACTGTTATCTGTACATAATTTCCGGGCGCCATATCCGGATATTTTTTCCCGATATTTTCATCAAAACTCACAGCCTCCACAGTTACCTCTAAAATACCGCCTTC
>CAZJRT010000261.1:0-2832 GCA_964548445.1 uncultured Pseudobdellovibrionaceae bacterium | reverse complement strand
TTTTAGATAAATCAGCATTTTTCACCCTTTATCAGAATTTTTTGAGTTCATATTCGCTTGATCAGCCATATTAGCTGCCAATGCTTTGGCGGAGACGGAACATCCTTTTTACCTGCCACTGACCCGCAATGTATCGGACCATATCTCACTCAACCACCTGCTGCAAGGCTTCTCTGATTTTATCCAGGGTCAGCGGCTTAGAGATAACAAGGTCCACGGCGTCTACTTTATCCCCGGCGGCATCCATCATGTCGCCGAACCCTGTAAGCATGATCACCGGTTTTCCGGGCGCCGTTTCTTTGACAGCCTGCGCGACCTGGTCTCCGCTCATTTTCGGCATAGCTCGATCCGTAATCACCGCATCATACGTTCCGGCATGAAAGTACTGCAGACCTTCTTCTCCGTCCTGGGCAACGTCCACGTGATGCCCCTCCTGCGTCAATAGAGCTCGCAATAATTCACGCTGCCCTTCATCGTCCTCGATCACCAGGAGATTATATGGTTTATGCGGCTCACTTTCTGCATCCGCTTGTCCCGCATCCTGTAGCTCGCTTCTCTCCGCCTGCGGGAAGGTGATCCGAAAGGTCGTGCCTTGCCCCTGGGCGGTCTCTATGCTCATTTCCCCGCCGTGCCGGTCCACCGTCCCCTTCACAGTTGCCAAACCAAGACCGGAACCGCCAACGCCTTTCGTTGTAAAAAATGGCTCTGTGCATTTCCGGCGTATGTCTTCGGGCATACCCACGCCGGTATCGCTGAATACAAGCTGGACTTCATTTTCTTCCGCCCAGGTTTTTATATGAATCGTGCCGCCTTCAGGCATGGCATCTACGGCGTTAAAAATCAGGTTGGTCAGCATGTCATGGAGGTCTACCTCCGCCCCTACTATGGGAGCAAACTCGGCCAGGTCTGTCTGCACGTCAATATCTCTCCCGGAAGCTGAAGCTTCCTCTTTCCAGCGAGGCTGAGTAAGGGAAACGGCTTCAGTAATGATTCTGTTCAGGTCTATCTCGGTAAAGGAAATCTCTTCCCGAGGTCGATAAAATTTGCGCATCCGGCGTACCGTACCGGCAGCATTCGAGGCAGCGGTTCTTATGTGATTCAGATACTGTGTCAATGTATTGTCATCCTGCCGTTCAGAGGGATATTGCAACAACAAATCAGCATAACCTGTTATCGGAGACAGTGCGTTGTTAAAATTATGGGAAATACCACTGGCCATTGTCGTTAAAGCCTGCTGGCGCTCCTGGTCAACAATCTGTTGCTGGGTGTCTTGCAATTCCCGGACTGTCGCCTCCAACTGGCGATTGGTTTCTTCCAGTGCCTCTTCTGCACGTTTTCTCTCCGTTATATCCGCTGTTATTACTAAATCTGCATTGATATGTCCTTCTGTATCGGTCAGAGGCGTGGCGTGGATAAGGCCTGTGCGAAGTTCACCGTTTCTTGTAACTAAATCAAGTTCATAGGGAGGTATATCCACCCCTTTCATTCTTTCAGCAAAACGGGCTTTCAGTTTCTCTTTACTATGCTCCGGAAGGTAAGGGAGCTCCATCAGGTTTTTGCCCTTCACCTCTTCAGTCCTGTAACCAAGCCAATCATCGAGGCGTCCGTTTACCTCCACAACATTGCCTTGGATATCCAGCAGCACGATAACCTCCGGCGACAATTCGAACATCCGCCGATACTTTTCTTCGCTGTTGCGGAGAGTTGCTTCGGTTCTTTGCCGTTGCAGGGTGTTGGCAATGATTTCACCGACTGTCTGAAGCAAATTCACCGTATCTGAAGACCATTCTGTTTCTTGGGAGACTTTGTCAAAGCCGATAAAGCCGGCCAGCCTCTTTTCCAGGGTCAACGGTACCACGATAAGGGAGTTGATATTCTGGGGCTCCAGTACCTTGCGTGTGTTTTCTGCCTCAGGGGGTAATTCATCAAGATTTCGCAGATGGATAGTTTCGAAATTCTTAAGCTTCTTTGTCCACCAGGGTAAACTGTCCGCAGGGATATCCTGCAGCTTTTCAATCTGCGGGGCTACACTTTCTGCGCACCATTCATGGGTGTTGCTCATGAACTGTTGTTCATCATTAAATTGGAATATATAGGCACGGTCTGCCTCGACGAATTGCCCGATTTTAGCCAGCGCATTATAAATCCCGCTGTCAATCTCATCAGAATGCAAGTTGACGAACCGGTTTGAAATAGTGATAATGTGCTTTTCGAACGCTAAACGGTATTGAAGAGCCTCTTCTGCACGTTTACGCTCGGTGATATCCATCCCGGTCGCAATAATCTCTTCAACTTCCCCGGCCTTATTACTCACCGTCGTATTGTCCCAAACGCACATCCGCTCTTCGCCGTCTTTTGTCAGAACGGGGTTCTCAAAATGTTCTACGATATCATCAGCTCTTTCGACATTGCGCCGGGTCACTTGCCTCACAGTTTTACGCCATGCTTCAGGGATAAACGAGTCCACCCAATTCCTGCCTTCTATCTGCTCGCGATTATATCCCAGCAGACGGCATCCGGCAGGATTGATCCTGAGCACCTGCCCCCGGGTATCCAGCACTACAACGACTGCTCCGGTTACCTCCAGATACTTCTGCGCTCTTATTTGTTCATCTTCAAGCTCTTCTTGCCTGTTGAAATTTTGATTATTCATCATCACTTTCCCCTGACTAACCTAAATTTTACAGGTCCTATTTTATCAACTGAATCCGTTAAAAAATTGGCGAATAGTATTATAAGAACTTTTGCTTGAACATATGACACTCATAAATTATTTAACCCATTAGGTTAAAATATTTTTCCGCCAATTATCCCCATACTGGCAATCCAGCT
>CAZJRT010000260.1:0-2842 GCA_964548445.1 uncultured Pseudobdellovibrionaceae bacterium | reverse complement strand
AGGACGGGATCTGGGCGCCCTAAGGGCGTACCCTGCCAGAGACATGATTTCATTTTCCTATTTGCGAAGCTCATCTGTACCGGACCATTTAAGAGGTCTGGAGCTGGCCCCTCACCTCGAGATAAACTTCAAAAAGAAAGTGAAAGCGGAAGAGCTTCAATCCCCCGGCTTACCTTCTTCTTTTTAAGCGCTTCATGATTTATAATCTGCTCAGAGACACCTGAAACAGGAATAACCAATGCCTCACGAACTGGACGGCCGATATCTGGTCACCTCAATCAGCGATTATAAAGGCCCGCTGCAGAAAAAAAGCGATGGCGAAACTGAAATCGTTGAGGGCAAAACCGACCGCATTGATCGTGCCGGGTGCAAATGGACCAGCACTTTCAAGGTACTAAATGATTCTGAAGTTGAAATGACTTCCGTAGCAGATCCTACTGATGCTGAAGTAGACTTTCTGCTGACCAGACCAGACGGTGCGCCTACACGGGAACCCGTGACTTATCATGCTATTCTGCGATTGGCTCGCAAAGGCGAACAGATCCAGATGTCCGGCCAGATAGAATATGGCCATGACATGGTTTTCCTGACAATGCGCAAAATCATTAACTAGAACTCACAGGCTTTGATGCCGAAGGGAACTCGGAAGCAACTGTCGAAGCCGATCCTATCAATTCCTTGTATAATTTCTTTTCCAGCTGAACCGCTTTATCAAGATTGAACTTTTTGGCTTTCTGCCTAGCTTTCCGACCAAGGCGTCCGGCCATCGCCGGATCATTGAGGCACTCTTTTACTGCCTTGCCAAGACCTTCCACTGAGAGATCTGCCAGAATGCCATCCATATCATCATTTATAATTTCTCTGATACCCGGAACATCTGCTCCTATCACACAGGCGCCACAAGCCATCGCTTCCAGCAAGGCAATGCTTTGGCCTCCGGCGCCAGATAAAACAACAAATATTTCACATGAATTATAATATGAAGGCAGATCTTCATAAGGCCGGGAACCGACGAGATCAGCTTTAAGACTTTTGCTGCGAACCTCACGGACCAGAGACTTGCAAGTTGCCCCCTCACCCACTACTAAAAGCCTCGCGCCAGAAACCCTGTTAAGGGCTTGCATCAATATCTGGAGGTTATTGTTTTCATCAAGATCCCCAACGAACAGCACCTGTCCCCGCCGCTTTGGCAGAGATAGCGTCGGATGGAACAATTCCGTATCTACACAATTCGGAATTACGCATAGTCTACTGGAAGCTACCTTATAGCGTGAGGATATCCTTTCTTTAAACGTCTCGTTTGGAACAATGATCCGGTCAGCTGCCATAAAGGCTTCCTTCTCCAGACCTTCAACATCCTGACCTTTATGTTTTTTGCCAGATCGCCCCGAACACACCAGCAAAGGGCTGTCCAGAGCCGCAGCCAGTTTTTTTGCCTCTTTTGATGCGGCCAGTCCCTGAGCTTTTATGATGTGGTGACGAGCTGCTGTTTGCGAAATCTTTTTAGCAGCATCACGTAGAAATAAAGATACTGGCAGACATTTGGAATTGGCAATAATATCGATCTTCTCCATGCTGTCCTGAAGCTTTAATTCCTTACGACCTGCAAAACTTATTATCGTTACGCCATAAAGGTCAGGCGCAATCGCCTTATATAGAGCCAACTCCCTGTTCAGAACACCGGCGGCTTCCCACGTAGTCAGGCTCTGCCCACGGGGGAGCACCAGAACAAGTTCAGTTCGGTTAAGTTTAGAGATATGCAAAAAGCCAGACCTTCCAGATTAGATGCTTAAATGATAATACATGCCAAATACGCTTGTGCAGAAATATATAACCTGCAACTAATTGCTTTGGGAAAATTTTATTTGCAGATAAAATTAGCGACTATTCTTTTCTTAAGGAGGAATTATGTCCGAAGAACAAAAAGATACTACCGAAAAGACAGGATCCAAAATCGATTTCAAATTTAACCGTGAATTCATCGAGGGAAGGCTACGTGAATTATGGGAGGGAAAAATCCCTCTGGTCCAGACTTTCTGGATTTATTATTTCATTGCAGTTTTCGCTCTTACGATATTAGCTATGATGTTTGGTGGTTTCCTCGGAGGAATTCTCAGACTTATCTCGCTTTGCTGGGCAGGCTTCATGGTTATGCCTGTAATTCGCTCTGCCGATAAGTATGAAGGCGACCAAAAGTGGCAATTGCTAGCAAGGATTGCCGCAGCTCTTATGGCTATCATCGTAGCTGCAGGTTTCCTCAATATGATTGCTGGCTAGTATTGATACTTTAATTATCTAAAATGAGCCCTCTTCCCTGTGAGAAGAGGGTTTGTTTTTCTTCTTTCCATACTTCGTATCAGTTATCCTTAAACAGCAAATGATCAAGGATAATAGCAATGCTCCTTTCACCCAGACCCGCATCAACAATCACTGGTATTATAGCTGTTGCAATAGCAATACTGTCTTCTACCGGATCACCTCACGCACAGGACACCAGCTGTTCATCAGCTGCCGACTGGGCTGGAGAAGTCATTTGTAGCGATAGCAGGCTAACCGAGAAAAGCCACTTGCTTGATCGCATAACAGGGGATCTTATCGCTGCGCTGCCGTCCGCTGCCAGGCCCCGTATGCAGGTTGAACGGGCCCAGTGGCGATTTTCGCTTAATGGCTGCAAGACAGTGGGAGAAAAGGACGGTATTACGCCCCGGGATTGCCTTTTAAGTCTGTTTGATATGCGCATATCCGAGCTTGACCAGTTGCTCCACACGTCAATAAATACCGGTAGCAACAAATCCATGCAGAATGCATATTAAGCAAATGCATAAGCAGATATAACCGAAGT
>CAZJRT010000259.1:0-2857 GCA_964548445.1 uncultured Pseudobdellovibrionaceae bacterium | reverse complement strand
CTACGACTGCGATTCCTTCCTTTTTTGCGGCGTGGGCCTTACACGCTATAAAAGGAATAAGTAATGCCAGAGCGACCAGCAGCAACTGTTTCATGAAAAAATCCTTGTAATTCGCTTTGCTTTTAACTTGCCGAGAATTGTGATCGATAGTTACCTTCCGAGCAATACTTTTCCAGATAAGCCGGCAAGACTGTATCCAGATCTTTGGCTATTATGCCGAAATTCTCGAGCGTTAAAGCATCCTCGGATACTATATTATCTGTGCGCAGAAGTTCAACCTGATCAATTGTCAGCAACTTGCCGGGCAGGCAACTCAAGATCGAAGCCTGCAATTTTGCCATTATCCAGGGCACATTAACCAGTAACCGGTTACGGCAGGAATAATGCAGCAGCTTTTCAATGATATCACGGAAAGTCATGATTTCCGGTCCTCCAAGCTGGAATGTTTTGCCAATAGGAGAGATGGGGACATTTCCAGGAGGGGTGATTGCATTAATTACAGCATCAGCAATATCTCCAACATAAACTGGCTGAAAGCGGGTTTTGCCCCCGCCGATGAGCGGCAAGGCAGGCAGAAAAGATGATAATCTCGCCAGTTTATTAAAGAAATCATCATCCGGACCAAATACCAGACTGGGGCGCAGGATTATACTTTCCGGAAAAAATTCTCGTATTTTTTTTTCGCCTGCGCGCTTGCTGGCAGCGTACCGTGCATTTGAGATATCAATGCCGAGAGCAGAAATATGAACAAATCTCTCGACATTTGATTTTGCGCAAGCTTGAGCAATCATGCCCGGTATCTGGGCATGGACTTTATTAAAGTCACCTTTTTTCCGTTCGTTCAGAATGCCCGTACAGTTAATTACATAGTCTGCTTCTTCAACTGTTTTCAGAATGCTTTCCTGGCTTGAGTAATCACAATATATCGATGAAATCTGGCCGGTTTGGCCGCATGGCTGAAGGAAGTAAGCCTTTTCCGGAAACCGGCTGGCAATCTTGATACGGATGCCGAGCCATGCCAGCTCGCGCACAACATGTCTTCCGATAAAGCCGGTCCCGCCGAAAATTGTAGCTGTTTTTCCTGTTTGTAACATCCGCCACCTTCTTACTATTAACGCTCGGAGTTACAGATAGTTGAAGTGAAGGAAAGGGGCAACCTAAATTTTTTATCTGTTAAGTCTTTTAGGGAGATGGAGCTTCTATGGGGCCCTTGCAATCGGCAATATTTCGGTACAGACCTATTGCCGGAATACTCCAGCCATATACTTTGCATCTGTAGGTTTCGCCTTCCTGCATTTTGTCCTGATCTGCCCCCGGCTCGAACTTGCCTGCTAATGCGTTATATCTGTTTTCAAAGGTTTCGCTTTCTCCAACGACGCGATGTATTCTGACTTCGCCGATTCTATTGAGAACTTCCTGCTTGTCTTTAACTGTTATATTTACCGTTCGGCCGCGAAGGTCGCGGCCAGACGTGACTTTAAAAGATTTTTGATTTTCAATGCATCACCCAAAAAATTATTTACATAATGAAGGGCAATGCATAATAGTTGGCGGTCGGTCAAGGATGAATTCTAAAAGGCAATGAGGGCTTAATCTCCAATAATACTAACAAAACTGTCCATAACTCTCTTCTGCCCGCCGCAATCAAATTCAATATCCAGCTTGCGCCCATCGATATGAACTACCGTTCCCGTCCCGAACTTATCATGCATTACCCGGCAGCCGCGCATAAAGGCAGAGGGTTGTTTGGCGGCTTTTTGTGTTGCCGGTGCCGATGGTTTATAAAATGAAGTTTTTCGCTGCGAAGGCTTAAAGCCACTGGAATCCCAGTGAGAAGATCGCCCGGCGCTAAAGCCGCCTGTGTCGGCGCTGATTTCCACAAGGTTATCCGGAAGTTCATCCACAAATCGTGAAGGAATGCAGCTCAGCCAGTTGCCATACATCCTGCGATTAGACGCAAACGAAATAAAAACCCTTTTCCTTGCCCTGGTTATTCCGACATAGGCAAGACGTCGTTCTTCCTCAAGACCTCTAATGCCGTGTTCTTCCAGAGTTTTTTGTGAAGGGAACAGACCTTCTTCCCATCCGGGCAGGAATACAGCATCGAACTCAAGTCCCTTGGCGCTGTGCAATGTCATGATCGACACGGCGTCCTGTCCATTGTCGCCCCGGTTTTCAAGGACCAGAGCAATATGTTCTAAAAATTCAGCCATGGATTCGAATTCGGCCATGCCGGATATCAACTCGCGCAGGTTTTCAAGCCTGCCCGGCGCTTCCGGAGATCTGTCCGCCTTCCACATATTCATATAGCCGGATTCGTCTAGCACCTGGGCCGCCAGTTCGGTATGGCACATGTTATCTAGCAGTGAACGCCATCGTTCAAAACAGGAGATCAGTTCGCTCAGAGCCTTGCGGGTTTTGGGCTTGATTTCATCGGTTTCAATAAGTTGCCCGATAGTCTCGTAAAGGCTGATATTTTGTGCTCTCGCGTATTCATGAAGCGTTTTGAGCGTGGCGTCACCGATGCTTCGCCTCGGGGTATTGATAATTCGTTCCAGCGCCAGATCGTCGTCGCTCTGGGCGATGACACGGAAATAGGCAAGGGCGTCCCGTATTTCAAGGCGCTCATAAAAACGCGGGCCTCCGATTACCTTGTAATTGATGCCGAGCTGCATGAAACGTTCTTCGAACTCGCGGGTCTGGAAACCGGCTCGTACCAAAACGGCAATTCCGGATAAAGACCAGTTTTTATGCTGAAGATTCTCAATCTCTTCGCCAACCCAGCGAGCTTCGGCTTCGCCATCGAACAGGCCGCGAGCCCGGATTTTTTCTCCTTCGCCTTTATCGGACCACAAGG
>CAZJRT010000258.1:0-2892 GCA_964548445.1 uncultured Pseudobdellovibrionaceae bacterium | reverse complement strand
GTCAATGTAAGTGAAATGGTCGATGACAATATCGATTCAAGCCAGTATGTATTCCAGGCCATCTGGGATGGTGCCAGTATTTCAGGCGAAAGCATTAAAGTATCCAGCGCAGGAGACCTCGATGGTGACGGCTTTGATGATCTGCTAGTGGCCTCATCAGACACAGATCAGGCCTTTGTAATATACGGTCGCCCGATGGCTGGCGCGCTGGACGGAACCGATCCTGATATGCATGCCATAGGGCATAATCACAACGATCCTGCTCTTGATGTCAGACCTTCAAGCGACGGAGATGCTCTGGTTGGTAATCACGACAATAATACTTTCTTCGATGAAATAGCCGGTATGCCCGGAACGTTTGCCCAAAACCTGAGTATCCGGGCAGGCGCAGGCAATGATGCGATTCATCTTTCTGCCGACAGGCTGGATGGCACCACGACCAGCGATAACCATCTTACAATCGATGGCGGAACAGGCATGGATACATTGTTTATAAATGGCGGAGGAACAATCGACTTCAGTGGCGTCAATGAACTCAGCGGTATTGAAAAGATCGATATGGCGAACGGCGTCGCCAATACTTTGACGCTGACTACAGATGAGATCTTTTCAATGGCTGGAGATGAATATCGGATGGTAGGCTCCCTGCAAGAAATGTACGTACTCGAAATTGTGGGCGAAACAGGCGACAATGTTGATTTGTCCAGCGGTGGTTTTACTGCCAACGCTAGCGCTAATGAAGCAGGCATGGCTGGTTATGTACATAGTTCAGAAAATTACGTCGTGTTGGTAGACACTGATGTTACTGTGAGCGTGGTCTAAGAACTGGCTATTCACAAAAACCGCAGTCTTTGATCTGCAACCATCAGCATCGGCAGGTCGGCCATCAAAAACTGTCATGCCTGCTTTACGCGGGCATCCGGAAACCGCAGGAATCCAGACCCCCGCATAAAGCGGGGGTGACGCATATTGGACTGGTTCGTCATCGCGAGCGAACAGCGTGAGCGTGGCGATCCAGAAATGCCGAATACTGGATTGCTTCGTCGGGGTCTGACAACCCTCCTCGCAACGACAACCTCTACCCGCACAAAAACCTTAAGCGTTGTTCCGCAACCATCAGCATCGGCAGATCTACTGAACCGGTAGCCTTGATATCCGAAAGCAGCGCGTCTATCTGATCAACCTGAGACGCGTTGCTCTTTAGCCAGGCAGCGACCATACTCTTACCATCTTCGGCAGATGAACCAGATTCTTTTAGAACTTTTGCGACCATCAATGCATGGCATTCATTAAGTCGCTCCGTAATTCCTTCCAGTGCATCAATCATCCAGCGATTATCATGCCGCAGATTACGTGCCTTTTCGCGCAGCCCTTCGAATCCAAATCTTGCCCCGATCTCAAAATAGACTTTCGCAGCCAGCTTGAAGTCAACCGAGTTTTTTCTGGCGATATGCACTATCTCAAAGCCGGAATACATAACCGGGACAATAGCGATCTTGTACGCGAGGGCTTCCGGAGAACCGGCTTTAACGTTCTGCTGTTTGCGCAAAGCAATAGTTCTCCTTAGATCACCGGTAATCATATTATCAATATTCTGAGCCAATGAAGCTATCCCCTGACTATAGACAGGGATATCAGTCGAGATATCAAAACCACCTCGCGGTGATCTGCTTAGCAGCCAGGTAATGGCGCTTTGAGCAAGCAAGGTAATTTCCCTCAACATTTGCACTTGGGCATCGGCAGGTATTTTGCCTTCGAGAGATTCTATCTCCCGCCACATATCAGGCAAACCATAAGATTCGAGCACGACCAGATAAGCCTTTGCTACTTCAGAGCAAGGCGCTCCGGTGCGTAACATTAGCGATTTTACAAATACTGGCCCCATGCGGTTAACCAGGCCATTTGCCATCCGGGTAGCAATTATTTCTCGGCGTAATCTGTGCGCCCGAATTTCTTCAGCATATTTTTCCCGCACAGCTTCAGGAAAATAATCAAACAGCCAGCCTTCCATATCCCGGTTATCCGGAATATCGCAAGCAAGCAGATCTTTGGTAAAAGTTATTTTTGCGTAGGCTTGCAAAACTGCCAGCTCCGGTCGGGTCAAACCTTTATGAGCATTAAGACGTGCTTTGATTTCCTTTTCCGAAGGAAGGCCTTCCAGTTCACGATTTACTCCCTGCTCCCGCTCAAGGTCACGGATAAATTCGGCCTGAAGCGCAAGCTGATCCGCCGACATTGATTCCGCAAGAGTGATGGCTATTGCCTGCTGGTAATTATCATTCAGAACATCTTCGGCAACTTCATCTGACATCTTCTCGACAAGGCGATTCCTGTCCACCATCGAGAAGCTATTGGCCTTGTCCGCCATGATACCACTAAACAGTATTTTGAAATTCACTTCATGGTCGGATGTATTAACTCCGCCGGAATTATCGATGAAATCTGTATTTACCCTGCCGCCATGCTGTGCGTATTCAATACGTCCAAGCTGGGTAATTGCCAGATTAGCTCCTTCTCCGATTACCTTTGCCTGAACTTCCGTTGCATTAATCCTGAGGGCATCATTGTTCTTATCACCGACGTCAGCATGGCTTTCGCTGGAAGCCTTGATATAGGTACCGATACCGCCAAACCAAAGCAAATCGGTCTGCGTCTTTAGCATCGCTTTGATAAGCTCGGCAGGAGTCACGCGATCACGCTCAAGGCCAAAACATTTTTTGATTTCAGGAGTAAGTTCCAGTGACTTTTCATTGCGGGAATAAATTCTACCGCCATCAGATAACAGATCAGGGTTATATGCGTCCCATCCTCCGGCTTCCTTGAATAAACGTAGTCTCTCCGCATAACTTTTCGCAGTGTCCGGATCAGGGTCACAGAATATGTGCAAATGAT
>CAZJRT010000257.1:0-2923 GCA_964548445.1 uncultured Pseudobdellovibrionaceae bacterium | reverse complement strand
GCTTATACTAAAGCGCGACCGTTTGAACATGGATGTCGTCTACTCGAACTCAGCTGCACTTCTTTGCATGAATGCTTGGGACAACGGAGAGTGTGATGACCTGGCCCGCAAACTGAAAAGCCCCAACCCTCCCAGGGAGTATACTCTTTCACTGGATCATTTCGATACTACACGCTGGATACGAATAAATATCAGTGAAGGCGAGTTTAATGATGATCCGGTATTTTTTCTGTGGACTACCGATATTTCCGCAAACAAGGAATCTGAAGCGCGACTGAAACAAATGGTCAAAGAGGCCGATGCTGCCGCCGATATGAAATCCAATTTCCTGGCAACCATGAGCCATGAAATCCGTACGCCGATGCAATCCGTCTACGGACTGCTGGAACTTATTGGCGAAGAAAAGCCCCCACCCGGCATTATGGCGATGGTTGAAACCGCCAAGACTTCGGCCAGCAGCCTGCTTGAAATTCTGGATGACATTCTGGATTTCGCAAAAATCGACGCCGATAAAATGGAGCTGGACGTTTTTGAAGTGCCGGTTCGCACATTGGTACGCGGCATTATTGAGGCACTGGCAGTAAAAATCCACGGCAAAAAAGTTGTTATGGTCGATGATATAGATCAATCCGTGCCGTTCGTTATTATTGGCGACCCAAAACGTTTGCGACAGATCCTGATGAATTTGATGGGAAATGCCATGAAATTCACTCAGGAAGGCACCGTCACTGTAAGGGTAACAACAGACATCAAAGTTATCAGCCAGCCCAAACATGGCCTTGGTCTCCGCTTCGAGATCATCGACACCGGGATGGGCATGAGCAAGGAGGTGGCGTCTCGTCTCTTTAATCCTTTCACGCAGGCTGACAACTCCACTTCCCGCAAATTTGGCGGCACTGGTCTGGGCCTGTCTATTTGTAAAAAACTCGTAGAGCTAATGGGCGGAGAGATTGGCGTAACATCAAGAGAGGGCAAAGGTTCAACCTTCTGGTTTGAAATACCTACCGAGGAAGTGGGCACGGATGCGACCACACTGGAACTACCTTCCCTTGATGGTATCTCGGTGCTTTCGGTAGAAGACCACCCTCAAGGGGCCAAGGAAATCGTGCGCTCCCTACAGTCCATGGGTGCCCAGATAGATAGCGTTCCCACCTACAAGGAGGGGCTGGAGCTGGTACAACGCAAACCTTACGACGTTGGTGTGATCGACCAGGGATTGCCTGACGGGCTTGGGCTGGACCTTATCCGTGAAATCATGGACGCCCGGCCATTCATGGGACTGATCATGTATACTGTACGTGATGATGTTGGTCTGGCACACAGCCTGCAATCTCTTGGCGTTAAATACCTGACCAAACCAGCCAGCCGCGCAGGGCTGGGGGAAACCGTCAAGGATGCTGCCTGTGCAATTGTCAAAATGGAAATGGATGGTCCCCGCCGCTTGTTAATAGCTGAAGATACCGAGAGTGTGCGCTACGTACTTCAGCAACAACTTTACAAACTAGGTATAGAAGCTGATTTTGTAGTTGATGGCAAACAGGCGCTTGAAGCTCTTAATACTGGCGAACATGGTATTCTTTTTACCGACCTGCACATGCCGGAAATGGATGGTTATGAACTTGTAAAAATCATCCGGGAAAAAGAGCAAAAAGGCGGAAAACATTTCCCGGTGGTGGCCCTGACTGCCGATGTGCATATGTCACAGCGTCACGTTTATATAAGCCACGGCTTTGATGAATGCATGCTCAAACCCGTGACTATGGGACAATTCCGACGCCTGTTAATTCGCTGGGGACTATTGGCAGAAGACTTTTTTCATTTAGCTGAATCTGATAATGAAACAGAGGAACAGGTTGCCGCCAGGAAATGTGCTATCGACAAAGAAGCCATGATAAAGCTGATGGGCGCTTTTGATGAAAGCACCATTGAAATGCTGAAACTGTTCATTGGCATGACAGAACCTTTACTTGAGGAGATCAAAACAGCACTTGAGCATAATGACTATCACGCCCTTCACGAATCAGCTCATAGCCTGAAAGGCGCTTCAAGATCCGCCTGCGCCAATATTCTTGGAGACATGGCCTCGGAACTTCAGGATGCAGCAGAAGATCAAAAACCCTCATGCGCAGAGCTTGTTGGCAAGATCATAGATGAATTTGAGCGGGTACGCAGAGAAATAGAAAATCTTTGATTTCTTAGCGCTCTGTAACCGGAGTATTGCCTTCAGTCACAGGCTTGTTGCCTTCCAGATTTCGCTTTAATCGCTCAGCTTCCTTTTCCGGATCAACGACTGTTGCCGGAATGTGTACTGATGACCCCGAAGACCAGTTAAGCAACTTATCGGCTACCGGACGATCTTTTTCAGCGTTCTCTACCGCTTCCTTGTCAATGGTTCTGCGAATCTCGGGGTCGGTCTCTACAGCGCCGGTCTGATTTAACAAAGCAGCTTCACTCTCAGACGTTCTTCTCTCTTCTCTAAGCGCTTTACCAAATACAGTCTGGCGAGCCCCAACCACCGGCTTTTGTTCCTGGGGACGGCTCGCACCCGGACTGGGAGGAGGCAGGGCGGAATAATCCTGCGGCATTTCCAGTGGCGCCCGTTTGATAACAGCGAATTCATCCGGAGTTGATTTCGTAAGGCCAAGTCTATCCTTGGCACCGGAGCATCCAGCCAGCACAAAGGAAGAAAAACCAATCAGTAGTAATGCAGCAGAAGCGGGCTTTTTCATGTTTTTTCCGTTTTACCAAGTCGTTTCGGCTCGAAGAATAAACCATCTATTATGATAAAAGCAATTCCCAGCGTAATACAGCTATCCGCAAGGTTAAATGCCGGCCAGTGAAGATCTCCGATATGAAAATCCAGAAAATCCGCCACTGCGCCAAAACGTATCCTGTCAATAACATTGCCTAGTGCCCCGCCAAT
>CAZJRT010000256.1:0-2935 GCA_964548445.1 uncultured Pseudobdellovibrionaceae bacterium | reverse complement strand
GAGCTTGCCGAAATACGCGAGAAATGTCCGGACGTGAGGCTGGAGGCTTTCGTGCACGGGGCAATGTGCATGACCTATTCCGGTCGTTGCCTGCTCTCCAACTTTATGGCCGAGCGCGGCGCCAATCAGGGAAACTGCGCCAACTCCTGCCGCTGGAATTATAAGGTCCACTTGAAATTAAAAGACGGCACGGTCAAGGATCTCGAAATCGACGAGAGCAACTCCAATCTTTTTGAATTCCTTTTGGAAGAAGGCTATCGCCCCGGCGAATTCCTGCCTGTCACAGAAGACGAGCGAGGCTCATATATTCTTAATTCCAAAGATCTTTGCCTGATGCCAAGGCTGAATGACTTTATGAATATTGGCATTGACGTTCTTAAAGTTGAGGGGCGAGGCCGTAGCCCTTACTACGTTGCGCTGACCGCCCGCACTTACAGGCAAGCTATAGATGACTGGTTCCATGATCCTGAAAGTTGGGATCCCAAGCCCTATATGCGGGAGCTGGAAACAATTTCCGGACGTGGTTATACGATGGCCTTTCACGATGGGCGGCTTACCAACTACGCGCATAGTTATGAAGGCAATGCATCGGCTGGTGAATGGGAATATGCAGCGGTCATCGGGGAAGTGACCAATGATGCCATGATTATCCGCCCCAAGAACAAGCTAGAGGCAGGCGATGTTTTTGAATTCATTCCAGCCGGAACCGATAAAACCTATCTGCTACGGCTCTATGAATTTCAAACAACTGATGGCAAGCGGCTTGATGTTATTCACGCAGGGGACCAGCAGTCCATAGCGGTTCCCTTTGCTGTTTTTGACCGTGAAGACCCGGAAGAAATTCGTAGCTTTCTTAAGCCGATGACGGTAATCCGCAAGGAGAAAGCTATCACCGAAACCGAGCGAGCCAGACTGGCCCATGATCGTGCAGCGATGCGGCTGGAACAGGGGCAGGGTAGTGAGAAGGTTTATGCTCAAACCCGCAATAAACTGCAAACAGCGATTGAATTCGAGAATACCAATCGCCGTACCAAATCGCCTCGCCTTGGTACGGAAGGGTGCTGTGGCCGGGGCTGTAATGGCTGCCATATCTTCTGGAATGATCCATCCTATGAAAAAGCGCGCAAGCTTCTTGCCAGTAAAAAGCAGGGCGAAATGCTGGAAAAAACCGCTGAACGTCATAAATCATAACAGCTTGCATGATAGGACAACGCTGTCCATAATTACCCGCTTGGATACTGCAATATGAAAGGTACAAGGTGACGGCCCCGAAAAAAGCCGGCAGTTTGCCAGACGAGTTCGTAACTCAGGAAAAGACTCCCCGGGAATGGTATGAACTGGGGGCGAGGTTGCGCGCTGAAGGGGATCTGGTCGATGCAGCCGTGGTTCTCGATGAGGCTATCCGGCTGGACCCTGCTTTCGAAAAGCCTTATATCGAGTTGGCCCATATAATGCTCAAGACGGCCAACGTTGAAAAAGCGCTTTATTACCTTCATCAGGCCGTGCTGGCAGCTTCGGATAATCTCGCTTGCAAGGAAGAGTTCCTTCGGCTGGTGGAAGACAAGGACTTTATTCACTTCAGCCCGCTTACCAAGGAAATGATTGTTATCTGCCTGCGAAGTGACAAGATTTGCTACGAACGCCTGCGTAAAATCTGGCTGAACTACACAAAAATCGATCCAAGTCGCCCACGACTGGCATACGCGGAACTAAAAACCGGCAAGTACGGCAATATAGATTTTCTACAAGGAGATCTGGAAAGCCTGTCGGGCTGGCGGCGAAAATTTGATCTGGTAATATCCATGATTGCTCTATGCCACATGGAAAGTCCTGAATCTGGGTGGAGTATATTGTCGGATATGGTGCTTGATGGGGGGTATATGCGTATCAACCTGTATAGTGAACAGGGGCGCCAGTATGTATTTAATGCCCGCAAAGCCATAGCGGAAAACGGATATACGTCAGAGATCGAAGATATCAGGAAATTTCGCAGAGAATGTCCCGGTTTGCTTAAAAAGCGTGCATGGGAGAAGCTTCAAAAGACTGAGGAATATTATACCTTACCGGGGTGCAGAAAAATCCCCGCTTCTGCCAATGCGGCCTAAACTGTTTGCCTATGCGTATAACTAGACGGCTTTATACATGGAGTTTTCATCTAGATGAACGGAACCCTTTTTGACTTCACGATTGAGGATGCAAAGTCCAGGTACAAAGAGCTTTGCGAGACTATCCGCTATCATGATCGCAAGTATTATAGCGAGGACTCTCCTGAAATTTCAGATGCCGACTATGACAATCTTCGCAGGGAGCTGGAGGAGCTGGAGGCAAAATACCCGGAACTAATCGCGCCAGATAGCCCTACTCAAACAGTAGGGGCCAAGCCGTCCGCCGGTTTTCGCAAAGTCCGACATGCTGTTCCGATGTTGTCGCTGTCCAATGCTATGGGAGATGAAGATGTCAGTGATTTTTTTCAGCGGGTCAGGCGCTTTTTAGGATTGCCACAGAATGAGGAAGTAGAGGTTGTCGCTGAACCGAAAATTGATGGTCTTTCCTGTTCTCTTCGTTATGAGAACGGTGAGCTGGTTTTGGCGGCAACTCGGGGCGACGGTTATGAAGGTGAGAATATCACCGATCATGTTCTCTCTATTGAAGATGTTCCCAAATCACTGGACGGTGCCCCTGAAGTACTGGAAGTGCGCGGCGAAATCTATATGCGCCGGGATGAATTTGCTGCACTGAATTTAAGACAGGCCGAAGCAGGAAAGCCGGTTTTTGCCAATCCGCGAAATGCTGCTGCAGGCTCAGTACGTCAGCTTGATCCGTCCGTCAGCGCTTCACGTCCGCTGCATTTTTTTGGTTACGCTCTGGGTGAAGCCAGCGAAGTGTTTGCTGAAACGCAACAGGGCGTACGCCAACGGCTTTCAGAGCTGGGATT
>CAZJRT010000255.1:0-2944 GCA_964548445.1 uncultured Pseudobdellovibrionaceae bacterium | reverse complement strand
TAAGAATAGATGCTGTTACTACTGCATTGGTTGTTGCCGCGCCTACCCCCTGGGCTCCACGCTGCGAGAAATAACCATGGTAACAGCCCATTAAAGTAACCAGCAATCCAAAAACTGCGGCCTTGATCAAGCCGGAGATAATGTCCATGGCTTCGAGGATTTCCCATGTCTGGGAGAGATAACTGCCCGGACTAAAGTCCAGTCGATAAACCGCAATAATATAGCCACCAAAGACACCGATAATATCGCCAATCAGCACAAGAACCGGCAGCATAATTGTTCCGGCGATCAGGCGAGGTGCAATCAGATATTTAAAAGGATTAACAGATAAAGTGCTCAGGGCATCTATCTGCTCGGTCACGCGCATGGTGCCGATTTCTGCAGCAATAGAGGCCCCGATTCTTCCTGCGACCATAAGGCCGGCAAGCACTGGTGCCAGTTCACGTGTCACAGAAAGTGCAACTACTGCGGCAATCGCGCTTTCCGCATTAAATCTTGTAAAACCCGTATAACTTTGCAGGGCAAGAACCATCCCTGTAAATAGAGCCGTCATGCCAACTACAGGTAAAGAGTAATAACCAATATCTATTATCTGGCGGCCAATCAGGCGAAAATATATAGGCGGCAAGAAGCTATGCATAACAGCTTTGCCGATAAATACCGACAGAGAGCCCACGCCTTGCAGGAAACGGATAATAGTTTTTCCTATTGCCTGACAGCTATCAAGGACAAATTCTGCGGCTTCTTGCGCCGCTTCATGAAGATTACTATTCAATCCCTGATTTGTTTTTTGGCTAATTGACATTGATTCCTTCACGTATTTATTAGGCCGGACCTACTCAAGTTATATACCTGCGTTCATATCGATTGCCAAGACTCGTAAGTATTTCATAGCCAATAGTGCCTGCATTGTCAGCCAGATTTTCAATGCTCTGGCAGGAGTTCAGCACCTCCATGTAGTCTCCGGGTTCAGGCTTGTCTGTCGGTATATCGGTGATATCAACTACAGAAAGATCCATGGAAACGCGGCCAATTACCGGGCAGGCATGCCCCTTCCAGAAAACTCGGGCGTTGTTGCCAAGGCAGCGGAAAAAGCCATCAGCGTATCCAATGGAAAGAGTTGCAATCTCGCGTTCTTCCCCGAAGACATGCGATGCTCCATAACCTGTTGATTCGCCTTTATTAACCCTGCGAGTTTGAAGAACTCTTGCTTGAAGCCGTACGACCGGATTCATAGGGTTTTCTGGTGCGCAGGCTGGATTGCCTCCATATAAAGCATATCCTGGCCGTACAAGATCAAAGATATAGTTATCGTCAGCAAAAAGTCCGGCGGAGTTTGCCAGAGACTTTGTCGTATCTGGAAACTGATCGGCAATGTCACTAATACGCTGGTATTGTTGCTCTGTAAAAGGATGTATGGCCGAATCGGCACAGGCAAAATAACTCATTACCATCCGGATTTTTATGCTCTTTAAAGTATTTCTGAAGAATAGCAAGGTACGAGTTTCGTCTATGCCGAGGCCAAGCCTGTTAATTCCGGTGTCAAAATGGAGAATTGCCGGTAATGATGATTGAGAGCACCAGTCCTCTATATCGATCAGGCTATTCAAAACCGGAATAAGATCATATGTTTTGAATTCTTCTTCCTGACCTTTAGGGCATCCGGCAAGAATGGCGATCTCTCCGGTCTTTCCTAGAAGTTTTCGCAGGGCTAACCCTTCTTCCATATTTGCAACAAACCAGAAAGAACAGCCCAGCTCTTTTAGAACAGAAGCGACTTTGGCTGCGCCAAGCCCATAAGCATCGGCTTTGACCACACCCGCAACTTCTGCATTTCCTGCTTTTTTCTGGAGTATTTTGAAGTTGTTTTCTAATGCATTCAGGTCTATTGAAAGTATTGCACAGGCGGAGTCGCCGGCAACGTTTGTACGGCCAGGGCTGGAAATTCTTGTTTCATAGGGTATTCTCATAGATTATGAACCCTTGGCTGTTCTTTTAGAGCCTTTTTCAGATTATATGACTTTTATACTATATAAATAATGTGGAAATACAGAAAATATGCTGGTGAGCGTGGATCTTCACGCATTTTGTCGCTGATTTCCGCGATTCTTTTTATGATGCTTGCGTGGGTGGTAACCCATGACTACGACCCTAATGCCGCCGATAAGAAGAATCTGCCGGAAATAGTCAAGATTTCATCATCCGAAATAACCCAGTACGCGCTTGCTCTTCAGACATCTTTGATGCGTATGCGATCATCCAAGCTCCCTGACCTGCATGATTTGAGTTTTGAAAACAGTATTATTGATGGCTATTACAATCCCCGGTGTCGCCTGCCGGATTGTGAAATATTTCATCCGATGGGCGGAGGAGCTGTATATCGAGTGCCTGATGATGACTGGCTGGATGAGTCGCAGCAGGATGCTCCTTATTACGGGGAATGGATATTTCCGGACAATGTATGTGTAAGAGGCTTGCCTGAGATGAGTTTTCAGCCCTGCAATACGGACGGGAATAGCAACGAAGAGATTATGATGCTTCTCCCCTATGTTACCGACAGTGTTTGCAAGGCTATAAACATCAATCTGGGACTTCAGAAAAAGGATGAACCTATTCCTGTTAATCGTGAATGTGTATATGACGGCAGTGAATTCAGGGGCAGCTTCAAAGACGGATTTATAATACATGATCAGCAGGAAATCTTTGCCGGTCAGATTTTCGGCTGTGTCCAAGTTTCGGCGATGAACTGTCCCGGAACAGCAGATCACAACGTCTTTTTCTTTGTGCTGGCCCCTCGTTGATTTGAATTCTCTATTCGGTTCGCGCTCGCTAGTGCAGAATCGTCAAAGTACTTACAGCGTTTTCCAACAGTCTTCTGCCCTGGGCAGAACGAAAAGTTTAGCTATGCACACGATCAAGATCGCTAAAGCGGGTGAGGTTGCCA
>CAZJRT010000254.1:0-2984 GCA_964548445.1 uncultured Pseudobdellovibrionaceae bacterium | reverse complement strand
CCTAGATGATGCCATTTCTTCAGGAGGCAGCCACCACCAGAAGATTATCGTTATAGATGACAGGATTGCTTTTTGCGGAGGAATGGATATAGCTCTGGGGCGCTGGGATTCACCTGAGCATTATGCCGATAATCCTTTAAGGGTAGATCCATTGGGGCCTTATGGACCTTACCATGATTTCCAGATTTTGCTTGAAGGTGAGGCCGTCCGGGAACTCGCCATGCTTTCCCGCTGGCGCTGGAAAAGGGCTGCTGGATTTGACGCCCTGAATTTCGCACCGGGAGACAACGATCTATGGCCGGATTTTCTGCCCAAACATCTCAACGACTTCCCGGTCATAATCTCCCAGACGTTCCCGGAAATGGAGGATGTCGAGGAGAAACGTGAAGTCGAACAGGCGCTATTGCAGAACATCTCCGAGGCAGAAGAATTTATATATATAGAAAACCAGTATCTGGCATACGAACCAATTGCCAGGGCGCTTAATCAGTCTCTGAAAAACAAACCCGAACTTAGAGCATTGCTTGTCAGCTCATATCATCCGCAAGGCCCCATTGAAAAAGAAGTCATGTGGCAAGGACGTATAGAATTCAAAAAAGTTCTAATGGAAGATATTTCCGAGGACAGAGTTCGCATGATATATCCAGTCAGCAAACGCACAGAAGGAAATGAAGAGGCCATCCGCGTACATGCGAAGCTGATGGTAATCGATGATAAAATCCTTCAGATAGGATCAGCCAATATTAATGGCCGCTCTATGGGGCATGATAGTGAATGCGACATTATCTGCCTAGCCGAAACGCCGAAACACAAAGAAGCCTTTGTTGCACTGCGTAATGCATATATAGAAAAATTCAGCGGCACAACTGTTAAGACTGAAATAGAATTTGAACGATTGTTCAAACCGGATCCGGGAAAACATCTGGCGGTTCACGAAATTGACGACAGGGTTTTCGAAGATCCGCTTCTTGGCAAATTCACTCATAAACTAGGCGACCACCCGGAGCCTCGTATTCCTGACAGCATAGATCCTGCCGATTATCGCCCCGAAAACATCCCTCCGTGGAGAAAACTGATTTACCGACTGGCATTAACCACTTTAGCTATATTGTTGCTTGCCGGGGCATGGCACTTGCTTCACAAGCCCGGATCACTGGAATGGGTACAACAGAATATAGAATGGTTGTTCGCCTATAACGGCAGGTCGTGGACCAGCCTGGCTATCGTCTGTCTGGTGTATTCTGTCCTTACAATTTTCACATTTCCAGTCACTGTATTGATTGCTCTAACAGCTACAATTTACGGATCTTTATTCGGTTTTCTATATGCAATAACAGCTTCTCTGGTAAGCGCCTCAGTCGCTTTTGGTGTTGGTAGATTTACCGGTCGAAAATTGTTACGGGCTTTATTGGGTACACAGCTTAGAAAAATTAGCGTGAGACTTGAGAAAACAGGAGTAATGCAGCTCGCTTTGCTTCGAATGGTTCCTATTGCACCTTACGGAGTTTTTAATCTGGTTAGCGGAATCTCCGGCATCAGGTTTTTTCCCTACATACTGGGTACTTTGCTAGGCATGGCGCCCGGCACCTTTGCACTCGCCATTCTGGGTGACAGTCTGGCGCAAATCATCGCCGAAGCCAATCCTGAAAACGTGGCCTATGTGGCTTTTGCAATCTCCATCTGGATTGGTTTAATCTATATAATGCATAAATTCGTTAAGTATCTTCAGGAAGGCAAACAGAAGTCTACAAACTGATGACTGTCCGCGTAATGAGCTATAATGTCCATGGAGGCAAAGGTATAGACGGTGTAAGAGATTACAGTCGCTTTCACAGTCTTATGGAGAAGCAACAAATAGATGTTGCGCTTATCCAGGAATTCGAATGCAGGGCTTCACGCGGTGGCGACCCTGAACGAGATTTAAAAACTCTTCAAACCGACCCCTATTTTCATGTAGCCGTTGGAGAGACAGAAAACGGGAAAAAAGGTTGGTATGGCAACCTCGTCGTTTCGCGTTATCCCATTATTTCGCACGAAGTTCACGATATCAGCATTGATAAAAACGAGCCGCGTAATGTGATAAATGTACGGATCAAGATCCCCAGAGTAGGCGTAGTTAGATTTCTGAATACGCATTTTGGCCTGAATATCGGGGAAAGAATAAAGCAAGCAGCAAAAGTACTCAGCCTTATTGAAAAAGAAATAGACATGGGTATTCCGGTTATTCTTGCCGGGGATATTAATGAATGGAGACCCTATGCAGGGTTGATCCGGGGAATTAATAATATACTCCATCCGGTGTCTGGAGGAGGCACTTACCCGTCTCGTTTTCCCCGAGCCCATCTGGACAGGATGTGGTGCTATCCCAAAAACCTGATAGAAAAAGCAGTACCTTTAAGGACGCCGGAAACCAGTCGCATTTCAGATCACTTACCATTGATAGCAGACATCAACCCTATACCTGCATCGCCCAGGAAAAAAAGCATAAGAAATCTGGATCCTGCGACCGCAGGAGCCGAATAACAAAGCCCGGTAAAATGACCGGGCTTTATCATCAATAAAATATCCAAAGCAACTATTGGGCTCCCTGGTCCATGTTTTGCTCCTGCTGACCACCCTGATTTTGATTGGGCCGTTGCATCTGGCCGACCGCACGCACCTGATCGCTCAGCGTGACCACTGATGTAGCATCGAGCTGCCTGGTTTCGAACAGATCATCTTCGATCATTCCGCTGACATATACCCTGTCACCTGCCTCAACTTTCTGGCGACCTTGAGCATCAAGCGGGTTATACGTCATGTCCTCAGTATCTACAGTAATCTGGCCAGCATCGTTCTGAAGAACAAATTGACGCTCCGAAATATTGGCAACCCGGCCGGTCATACTCACCCAGTTACCTTCGGGCATATCGCCAAAATAGGTGTAAGAATAATAATCCGGAGTGTCTGGCTCTTCGAAATAATAGGTGTATCGATCAGTAACA
>CAZJRT010000253.1:0-3017 GCA_964548445.1 uncultured Pseudobdellovibrionaceae bacterium | reverse complement strand
CCTCCGGAATGACGGCGCCCTTTATGGCAGCGAATTAGTGAACCCTTACAAGGATGACAAATCTTCCTTTATCCCCGCGATTCACAGCTCTTTTCCTCCTTGTAATTGCCCCGGCTTGAAATCTTGGCTAGCGTCATAAATAAGATTCAAGAACGAGGTCCCGAATATGTCACAAGCTGGTAAAGCCCCCCAAATTTTTGTCTATGACGACCTTCACCCGGAAGATAACGCCATGCTGCAGGCGTTATATAGCCGCTCGCCAAAAACTGTAGTCGAGCATGTCAAAAAAGTAGAGGAAGCCGGTAGCGGCAAGTTCATGGAGCGTTTCTATGTGGGTTACGGTCACGCCAGCATAGGCGATTGCGGCTCCACGACCATTTTTATTGAGAATGTTTCAATGATGGTTGCAAAGGCGATTCAGGACAATCCTCTCTATAGCGGTCAGGAAGCCTCGACCAGATACCTGGACTTTTCGCAACAGCCAATGATTGATCCTTACAATTCGCCCGAATCTTCTGCGATCCAGAAGGGATGGATTGATGTTTACAATCGCTATATGCCCGAAGTTCAAAAAGCCTTGGCCGAAATATATCCATATGATGAGACACAGTACCGCTCCGAAAAATCATGGGAAAAAGCTGTGCAGGCGCGTGCTTTTGATATGCTGCGTTCACTGCTGCCGTGCGGCACAGGGACGCTGCTTAGCTGGCATACCAATTTGCGGCAGGCCAGAGATCATTTGCGCTACCTGAAAAGCCACCCGCTTGAAGAAGTGCGGAATGTGGCGAATAGTATTTTTGAATCCCTGCTTGAACGCTATGGTAACAGCTTCAATGGCGAGGAAATGAGCGATGACAGTGAGCGTTACCGCGAACGCGACGAATATGCGAAAGCGCAATCAGTGCGCAATCATGTTCTGATGCCCGAAGAAGCCTTAAACGAACTAACGGATCAGCAGGCGCGGCATATTAAATGCGGAGAAGTTGTTATTGATGACGCCACTGTTGATATTGAACGGGCCAACCGCAGTGAAACCAGGGCGTTTTCGAGTCGTCCGAAAGGGGCGCCGTTAAGCCGTCGTCTGATGAAGTATGGCAATTACAATGTCTCATTCCTGCTTGATTTCGGTTCTTTCCGGGATGTGCAGCGTCATCGTAACGGCTTTTGTCCTGTGCCGCTTATCTCCAATCATTTCGGCTTTCATAGCTGGTATCTGAAAGAACTGGAATCGGTATTGCCGCAGCCCAAATATCTGGCTTTAAAAGGCGAGATTGAAGCTCTTCTGGAAGCGATAGAAAATCTGCCGGTAGAACGCGACCCGCTGAAAGACCAGTATCTTTATCCGATGGGTATGTCTTGCCTGTGCCAGCTCTCATACACTATTCCGCAGATGGTTTATGTCAGTGAGCTGCGCGCCAGCAAGACGGTACATCCTTCGCTTCGGATTATTGCCCAGCAGATGGGATCGGGGCTTCAACAGCGTCACCCGGATCTCAAGCTTTATGTTGATTACGATCAGGACTCGTGGAGCTCCAAACGCGGCGATCAGGATATCACCGAGCGCAAGAAAGCTTGTTAACGGTTTTAGCTGGCTTCCAGACTGTCAGGATCTATTCCCAGTGTTTCCATGCGTTCGCGCCAGCGTTTGTGCGCCAGTATCTGCATGTCCTCGATAGTGTCGGTCTCATCGGTAATCTCAAGACCTATCAAAGTTTCTAGAATATCTTCCAGCGTGACCAGACCCTGCACGCTGCCATATTCATCTACTACCAAAGCGATATGGCTTTTTTCATGGGTCAGACGATCAAAGACCTGCGAAGCGCTTTGGATTTCCGGGATAACGGCGAAATCCCGGCGAAATTCTGATAGCCTGCGGTCAAACTCGTCTTTGGCCTGCGCAATAAACAGGTCGTATTTAAGTACGTATCCGGTGATGTCATCCTGATTGTTGCCAAATATCGGAATTCGCGAGAACGGCCTTTGCGAGTGCCGGGAGAAATAATCCCGTACGCTCATGTCTTGCGGAATTGAAAATATTACAGGCCGCGGGGTCATGACATCGCGGACCGTCAATCCGTGAAGGCGCATCAGATTGCGGACAATCGTAAGCTCTTTGGTCTCCAGCAATCCTTCGGCCAGGCCAATTTCAGCCATGGCTTCCATCTCGTCACGGCTAAAAGTAAAAGCGCTGGTTCCTGATGGTGACATTAATCTGGTCAGTTTTTCTGAAAGCCACACGAAAGGCAGCAGTAACGTTGTAAGCCCCAGTATCAGCATGCCCATTACAGGCGCCAGTTTTTGCCAGTAAGTCGCGCCCAGCGTTTTGGGAATGATCTCCGAAAATACCAGTATCAGAAAAGTGCGAATTGCCGAGGTAACGCCCAGATACTGGCTGCCGAACACGATAGCGGCCTGGGCTCCGACCCCGGCTGCACCGACGGTATGGGCTATAGTGTTTAAGGTCAAAATAGCTGCCAGCGGGCGATCCAGATTGCTTTTTAGCTTTTTGAGCGCGGCTGCGCCTTTGCCGCCTTGATTTTCCAGCGCGGCAACGTAAGCAGGCCTAACTGACAGCAGCACTGCATCGGCTATTGAACAAAAGAAAGACACACTTATAGCGAGCAGCAGGAAAAAGACTAAAAGATACATACCGGTTATCTCACATGTGATGACTGAAAACATATTACAGGATAGGCAGCAAACCGAAAGATCATAGTTCAAATTCGCACACTACAACCGAGTGATCGGACAGGTCTGGTTTATCAATTGTATTAATCGATTTCAAAGCAGCGTGCCGCGAAAATACGTGGTCGATGGTCACCGGTTTCGCTACGCCATGGAGCCTGCCGCCTGTTGGCCATGTAGGACCGAGCCTTGCGGTCTGGAACTGGAACTCATTCTTGAGTTTTGACAGATCAGGAGAAGTTGGCAGGCAGTTCATATCTCCAGCCAGAATAAGGCTATCGGATTGGGGAATGTTCCTGTCTATTCCTTCCAGCAGTTTTTCCACCTGCTCT
>CAZJRT010000252.1:0-3038 GCA_964548445.1 uncultured Pseudobdellovibrionaceae bacterium | reverse complement strand
GCCGGTGGCTTTCATTCCTTTAATCCCGCCTTTGGACGGGCAGATGGCCGTTACGGGCTCTTTTTCAATCATCGCTTCTTCCAGACTTTCGACCTCCACAAGGGCCGGTGCCTTGCCGATTTCTGTCCTGCGAGCTCCCAGCTTTGTTTCAAGTCCGAATTTCTTCTTGAGTTCTCCAATCTGGTTGCGGATCACCTTCCATTGCAACGTTTCCGATGCAATGAGTTTTTGAAGAGCATCCCGCTCGTTGCTAAGTTTCTCATGCTCAGAGCGGATTTCGAATTCTTCCAGTTTCCTCAAAGAGCGAAGCCTCATATTCAGAACTGCTTCAGCCTGAACCTCTGTGAGTTTGAAACGAACCATCAATTCTTTCTTGGGTTCGTCTTCCTCCCGGATAATTCGAATAACCTCGTCAATGTTCAAATAGGCGACCAGATAACCTTCCAGGACTTCCAGACGATGATGAACTTTATCCAGACGATAGTTAGAGCGGCGAACCAAAACTTCCTGCCTGTGATCAAGCCAGCAGCGAAGGGCCTCTTTGATGTCCATCACTTTTGGTACAAGCCCGCCTTCCAGAACATTCATGTTCATATTGAACCGGGATTCCAGATCCGTATTGCGGAACATAGCTTCCATAAGCAGTTCGGGCTCTACATTGCGGCTCTTTGGAACGATTACCAGCCGGATATCATCGGCGCTTTCGTCACGCACATCATCCAGCATTGGTAACTTGCGAGACTGAATAAGCTCGGCGATCTTCTCTACCAGTTTGGCCTTTTGCACCTGGTAAGGGATCTCTGTGATAACAATCTGATATTGACCCTGTTTCAGATCTTCACGAACCCATCGGGCACGGGTACGGAAAGTTCCTTTGCCCCTGCGATATGCTTCCTGCACCGCCTTGGGACCATCAATAAGGATACCACCCGTCGGGAAATCCGGCCCCTTAACAATATCAATAATTTCTTCAATAGAAGCATCGCGCTCGAGTAAAAGCTCCATTGCTTCACATAGTTCTGCAACGTTATGAGGCGGAATATTGGTGGCCATACCAACCGCAATACCTGAAGAGCCATTAGCCAGTAAATTAGGAAACCCGCCGGGGAGCACTGCCGGTTCAATCTCGCTTCCGTCATATGTCGGACGAAAATCTACCGCATCCTCATCAATGCCATCGAGCAACAACAAGGCTACATCGGTAAGACGAGCTTCCGTGTAACGCATGGCGGCAGCGTTATCGCCATCTATATTGCCGAAGTTTCCCTGCCCATCGACAAGCGGATAGCGGACAGCAAAATCCTGAGCCAGCCGTACCATAGCATCATAGACCGCGGAATCGCCGTGAGGATGGAATTTACCAATAACATCACCGACAACTCTCGCCGATTTTTTGGGGGCTGTCTGGGGACTGAGCCGCAACTGGTACATGGCGTATAACAGCCGCCTGTGCACCGGTTTCATGCCATCCCTCACATCCGGAAGGGAACGGCTCATAATGGTCGATAATGCGTAGGACAAGTAACGATCGGAGAGGATTTCTCCGAGCGGTTGGTCTACTATCTCCGCAGGAAGTTCGCTTGTGCTCTTTTTTGTCATAGATGTTTTTTAAACCCGGCCCGATGAAAAGTCCACTCTCCCCCAATATTTGAGTTGATTTTTTAAGGGGAAATCATGCCGCTTGAGTTTTTTCAAACTTATTCATCATTCTTTGATAAAAACACCTGCGAGCCTCAGGAATTCCATGTGAAGCATGAGCAAAAACCCAGTGCTCCAGAAAATACCCGGTCATTCGCAAACCTTTAACAACTTCTTCGATGCTCTCCTGATCTGGGTTCATCTGTCCATTTCTCTTAAGAAAAGCTGGTAAAGGCAACAGTCGGTCCTTATAGGGCTCGCCAGCTTCTTCACTCACTGCCCTGCCAGTTTTGGGCGAGACATAATTAAGATTACCAGCCCCCCCACCTCCTGCACAGTTTTGCAGGTCAAGGCTAAACCCCAGCTCACGCAGCAAAGCAATCTCCCAGTAGATATAACCAGCCCCCCAGACTTCCTCTCCCATAATCTCCAGAAGAGCTTTCAGGCCATAAAACATTCCGGGGTGCACTTCTCGCTCGGGCAAAGCGGCATCACACAGGCTACAGGCAGATAGCATAGCGGCCAGTTTATTCGAATCCATCGCTATTTCAGCGCCATAATCTCTGATTTGTTCCAGTTTGTATGAGCCCAGATTGTCGGAAACTCTTGACTGCCACGCAGCATTAACAAGAGAACCTGGCTGAACCAATGCTCGCAGCTTAGCTGAATGGATACCTCGCACATAACCGCAATGTCGCCCACGGTTTTCAGTAAGCAGCGAAATTATCGCCCCATTTTCGCCATGAGGACGCGCAGACAGTACTACCCCTTGATCTTCCCACAATTCCATGCCAGTTAGTATAACCGTAAATAGCGGAGAAAATCACAATGAAAAAAACTGGAATCGCCGGCCTGGGCGCTATTGGCACTGCCGTGTCCAGAGCCTTAATAAATGGCATAGAGGGTTATGAGCTGATTGGCGTATCGGAGAACAATCCGCCAGCGACCTGCCCTGCACCAAACATGAGCTTTGCCCAACTGGCCAAATCATGCGATCTGATAATTGAATGTTTGCCTCCGGCAGCGGTACCGGAGCTGGCTGAGGAAGTCCTGAGCCGAGGCAAAGAACTGATCCTTATTACAAGCAGCGTCTTGCTTACATGCCCCAAAATCAAAGAGATGGCAGAACAAGGCAATGGCCGCATAATCGTACCCTCAGGCGCTCTGGCGGCACTGGACGCTGTAAAGGCACTGTCATATCTAGGCATCAAATCCTCACGTATTCGCTCCACCAAACCGCCAAAAGGATTTAATGGTGCTCCATATGTCGTTGATAATGACATCGACCTCGCAAGCATCACTGAACCAACGAGAATATTTGAAGGTAACGCCAACGATGCAGCCAAAGGTTTTCCGGCAAATGTCAATGTAGCGGCAACCCTGTCGATGGGAGGTATTGG
>CAZJRT010000251.1:0-3047 GCA_964548445.1 uncultured Pseudobdellovibrionaceae bacterium | reverse complement strand
AGAGCTGACAGAAGGGCTCGTCAGTTCACCCGTTTTTTGTGCAAAACCAGCCAGCGAAATTGCCTCAAACCTGATTGCAAAAGGAGCGTTCTGGAATACCGGCATTGTCCTTTTTAAAGCGAAGTGTTTTCTTGATGAATTCGAAAGGTTTGATTCCGCAACCATTTCTTCAGTTAAACAAGCAATTTCAAATGGTGAAGAAGATGAAGAATATCTAATCCTGCATGAGCAAGCCTATTCCAAAGCCAAAGATATTTCACTGGATTATGCTATTCTTGAAAAAACTTCCAAACTCGTTGTTTCAATTTTAACCAGTCAATGGCAGGATATTGGAACGGTAGAAGCTTTCAGGGCTTTCTCTTAAAGAGTATGCGATCATTCCCGATCCGGAAAAGAGCACGAGTATAAAATGCAAGAAGAAGATAAAACTGCTGAAGAACGGCGCGTAAACAAGAACCACGACGAATTCTACGAGAAAAAATTCCGCGAACGTCCCCTATATGTCGCTCCCGGCGAATTCGAATGCACTATCGACCCGAATGTCATACTGGCTGGCAAGGTAGGCTCAGGAGTAATTATATGCATCAATGATCCTGAAGTTAAGGTTGGCGGCATGGTCCATCTGCTAATGCCTGAACAACTGGTAGAGAACTTTCCGCATTTCGACCCTGATGATCCGGTCTATGCTGCTATTGACGATTTGACAGGCCGCTTTATCAATGCCTTGAAACGCCATGGTGCTGGCAAGAACCGGATACGTATCAAGCTTTATGGCGGGACTGCAATCGAAGATTCAGTCGATATCGGATTGAAAAATTATATTTTCGCCAAAGAGCAGATTGTGCAAAAAGGTCTGAAAATCGCAAGCGAGGACATTGGTGGCAAGAACTGCCGCCGGGTGTTTTTCCTACCTCGCCGTGGGAAAATTCACTGCTTCGCAATGCGACGCCATTACGACAAGGAAGAGCTTCGCAATATGGAGCAAACCTATATGGACAGGATCACGCAGCAGTACGCTTCTTGAGCGGATCGAACCTTATATCAAAATCTTCGAACATGACCGCCACCTGATTGAGTGTCCGTTCATCATAAAAACCTCTGCTGTCTGAAGATTCCTGAAGCCTGTATGTCTTAACGCCCATAGATGCCAGCTTCTCCGCCATAGCCAGAAGACTATCAACTGGTATCAGTTCTGGATCAACAGTTGTTCTGACCTCGTAATCAACCCCGGAACTCAGTAAAAGCGCCAGTCCCTGCAAAGCTTTACCGCCAACACCGGGAATACCTGTTACACTTTCATATTCCTGAAAGACCGTTTTGACGTCAAACCCAACCCAGTCAACCAGCGGCAAAACCTTCGCCAGTCTTGACGGGGCAGTACCTGCTGTGTGAAGAGCAACATCAAAGCCCATCGCCTTTACTACCCGCATGGCCCTGCCGAGACCACTCTGGAGCAAAGGCTCCCCGCCAGTAAAGACTACGCCATCAAGCTTTCCTCGCCGGGTCTCAAGAAAATTCAGAATTTTTTGCCACTCGATATCATCTTTGCCGGGTTTCGTAGATTGCAAATCGGCATTATGACAGTATTGGCAACGGAGGCTGCAACCGCGGCAATAGATAACCGCAGCCAAACGGCCCGGAAAATCAATCGTAGTCAAAGGCGTCAGACCTGCGACTGTCAGATAATTTTCCATTGCCTGCCTCCTCCTGTACTAAGAGCCACGAAGGCCTTAAAAGGCCCTCGTGGCAATTGATGGATTTACTCTGCCGCTTCAGCCAACCCAACCTTTCCTTCACGGAAGTGGGTACGCTCGGCATGCTCGGACTTCTTGCCCTTGTTGAAGGACTGAACCGGACGGTGGTAACCCATAACACGGGTCCAGATTTCCGTCTGGCTGCCACATTGCGGACATTCCTTGATCTCGCCTTCAAGATAACCATGCTCCGGGCAGATCGAAAATGTCGGCGTTACCGTAATATACGGCAGATGGTAATTCTCGAGCACTTTCTTCACCAGCTTGCCGCAGGCCTCAGCCGATGAAATCCGCTCTCCCATATAGAGGTGCAGCACGGTGCCTCCGGTATACTTGGTTTGCAGCTCATCCTGATGATCAAGAGCTTCAAAAGGATCTTCCGTATAACCAACCGGTAACTGCGAAGAATTCGTGTAATAAGCACCATCTTCTGCACCAGACTGAATAATATCCGGAAAACGTTTCCTGTCTTCCTTGGCAAGTTTATAGGTGCAGCCCTCAGCCGGCGTAGCTTCAAGATTATATAGATGGCCAGTCTCTTCCTGGAAGGCGACCATCCGCTCACGCACATGGTCAAGCAGCCTTGCTGCCAGCGCCTTGCCTTCAGCGGTAGTGATATCGTGTTTATCATTATAGAAGTTACGAACCATCTCGTTGATACCGTTGACGCCAATCGTCGAGAAGTGGTTACGCAACGAACCAAGGTAGTGGCGCGTGTAAGGATAAAGGCCATTGTTAATATGAGCCTGAATCACCTTGCGCTTGATTTCCAGAGAATTTCGAGCCTGCTCCATCAGGTAATCAAGACGCTCATAAAGAGCCTTTTCATCCCCTTTATAAAGATAGCCAAGACGGGCACAGTTGAGTGTTACCACCCCGATTGAGCCAGTTTGTTCAGCCGATCCAAACAAGCCGTTACCGCGCTTTTGCAACTCCCTCAGGTCCAGTTGCAGGCGACAGCACATTGAGCGAACCTGTCCCGGATCCATATCCGAGTTCAGGAAATTCTGGAAATATGGCAGACCATATTTGGCAGTCATTGCGAAAAGACGCTGGGCATTTTCGCTCTCCCACGGGAAGTCCTTGGTGATGTTGTATGTCGGAATCGGGAAAGTAAACACACGGCCATGCTTGTCCCCTCTTGTCATCACCTCGATATAGGCACGGTTGATCATGTCCATTTCTTCCTGGAGATCACCATAGACAAAGTCCATATCCTTTCCACCAATTCGCGGGATCTGAGGCCGCAGATCTTCCGGGCAGGTCCAGTCGAAGGTCAGGTTGGTAAACGGC
>CAZJRT010000250.1:0-3092 GCA_964548445.1 uncultured Pseudobdellovibrionaceae bacterium | reverse complement strand
CATTTATTAATTTCTTCCCCGCCCGGTGATAATGGGGATCCGGCATTTATGATACATGCTGAGGATATTGCCAGGATTTCATCTATTAAATGGATTGGTTATCTTTCCACTACGGGAGTGTATGGTAATTGCGATGGAGAATGGGTTGATGAAACTTCACCGATCCGGCCTAACACCATACGAGGCTCCAGAAGAGCGAAAGCTGAAGAGCAATGGCTTTCTCTAATAAAAGCGAAAGGTTTGCCAGTACATTTGTTCCGGCTGGCAGGTATTTACGGCCCAGGGCGCAGCGCGCTTGATTCTGTAAGAGCAGGCATTGCGAGGCGGGTTCAAAAAGGTGGGCATGTGTCTAATCGCGCGCATGTGGAAGATATAGTTCGTGTACTTATTGCCTCTATGATGAAACCCAATCCTGGCGCTATTTATAATGTATGTGATGATTATCCGGCCCCCAGCCATGAAGTTATAGATTATGCTTGTGAATTATTAGAAATCGTTGTTCCTCCTCTGGTCTCTCTCGAAGAGGCTGATCTTGCCCCCATAGCGCGCAGTTTTTACTCGGACAACAAGCGTGTAAATAATCAAAAAATTAAAAATGAATTGGGAATCCAGCTAAGATACCCGGACTTTCGTTCAGGTCTTGTAGCTTGTATGGAGGCAGAGGCTTATGCTTTGCAAGCGCTGCAGTCAGAGCAAATAATCTAATAAATACAGACGGTGAGTATGAGAAGAATATTTCTCTTTGCGGGTTTTGTTATATCAATCGGTTTGCCTGGTGCAGCTGGTATGGTTTGGTGGGGTCTGAATCAATATCATGATACTGGCCCGGCAGTAGAAGATACGCTGGTGACAGTGCCTTCCGGAGCCTCAGTAAACCGTATAGCAGCTATTCTTGAACAGGAAAGAGCAATCGAAAATGAAAATCTCTTCAGGCTCGCCGTCAGGATTAGTGGACGACAGGGAGATTTGAAAGCCGGAGAATATTTGATTGAGGCGGGGTCAAGTCAAAAGGAGGTATTGGACCTTTTGGTAGCCGGCAAGACTTTTCAGCGTGCCATTACAATTCCTGAAGGGCTTACAAATCATGAGATTGTAAAATTAATCAATGAAAAGGAAATGCTTGGAGGGACGGCTATTAATGAGCTTCCGGTTGAAGGTTCTTTGCTTCCTGAAACATATAGTTTTGTCAGGAAAGAAGACAGGAGCTCATTAATTAACAGAATGCAAGCTGCTATGGACACGGCTATTACAGAACTATGGAATAACAGAGCTGAAAACCTTCCGATATCCGAACCTGAAGAGGCCGTTATTCTTGCTTCTATCGTTGAAAAAGAAACCGGCGTGTCTGAAGAACGGGCGCGGATAGCCGGGGTTTTTATAAATCGTCTAAGAAAAGGAATGGCTTTGCAATCGGATCCAACTGTCATTTATGCGCTTACATTGGGGAAGCACGATGATAAAGGCAAAGGCCCGCTGGGAAGAAGGTTATTGCGTAAAGATCTGGTAGTCGATTCTCCTTACAATACATACAGGTATCCTGGTTTACCACCGGGGCCGATTGCCAATCCAGGTAGAGATGCGCTTGCAGCAGTGCTTAATCCTGAAGAGCATGATTATCTTTATTTTGTAGCAAATGGAAAAGGCGGACATTTTTTTGCTACTACTCTTGCCGAACACAACCGAAACGTATCCAGGTGGCGCAAGATTCGTCGTGGCCTGGACATCGATTGAAATACACCGTCCCGTAAAATTTTAGCTAAATTCTAATTAGAATTAACTTTAATAATCATAACGTTAAAGCCAATTCCGAAACGATACTACTTGTCATAATGCATGAAATATGATGAGATTAAAGTAGGCGACGAACGTTGATGGAATAAATAATAGTGCCCCCTTGAGGATAAAAAAACGTTCTACTCTAGGTCTGCGTTAGTTGGGTGGGAAAATGAAAAATTGTTGGATGCGGTTGCAAGGCAACCGAAATAAGCACACGCACGTCATATCGGTGACGTTATCAATAATAGTTTTTATTCTGGCTCTAACGGCAGGATCAGCCTGGTCTTTGGATACGGGCTTGATCTCTATGGCCGATGCACATACAAAGCCTGAATTAAATTCTCCTTCATCAAATTCTGTTTCTGTGGATGCCTGTCTCCCTCTGCTGAAAGCAAGCTATCAAAACAGCTCTGCTGCCACAGAAACTGAATCCCGGCAACCTGCCGGGAAAGTCGGAGCCGTGGTTTTCGGAATAGTTCTCGGAGCCCGGTTTGCCCTAACGCCTGTTAATTCTTCTGATAACGGCTCTGACTCCGATTCGCCTGGTGCGACCTTTGCACAACATTCTTCTACCGGTAGCCCGCAAGCCTTGGCGGTGTTCGCTTATCGGAGTTGTGTGAAGCAAACGATATTAAAGGAGCAAGCCCGGAAACACCGGAATTTATAGGCTCCTTTGTCTTGACTGTCCCCTGTCTTTGTTAACTGCCTCTCGCCGTTCTGGCGGAGGCAGTTTCCTTTTCTGCAATAGGTGTTTCACGTGAAACAGTATGCTGTTTAGTTGCGTTTAATTAGTGTTGACTATATGAATAGCGACTATGGATATTTATCATGAGGATACTATTTTTGCACTATCCACGCCGCCCGGACGTGGGGCGCTGGCTGTCATCAGGGTGTCCGGTCTTCTCTCTGCCCATGTGGTTGAGAGGCTGACTGGCAGGCCCGCGCCGACGCCTCGCAGAGCGGTGGTTAGAACGCTTTACGGATCATCCCGGGAAGTGATAGATCGCTCGCTTGTTATCTGTTTTAAAGGCCCGGCTAGCTATTCTGGTGAGGACATGGCCGAATTTCATGTTCATGGGGGGGCGGCTGTTATCGACGCTCTCATGAATGAGCTTTCTAATTCCGAAGGTCTCAGATTGGCAGAACCCGGAGAATTTACCCGGCGCGCTTTTGAAAACAATCGAATGGATTTGACGGAAGCAGAAGCCGTAGCTGATTTGATTGATGCTGAGACCCAGGCGCAGCGGTCTCAGGCATTAGCTCAACTGGGCGGAGGTTTGTCTCGTTTATATGATGGCTGGCTGGAGCGTCTGGGG
>CAZJRT010000249.1:0-3131 GCA_964548445.1 uncultured Pseudobdellovibrionaceae bacterium | reverse complement strand
CAGGCATTTATGCCATTGGTGATGTAACCGGCCCGCCATGGCTTGCTCACAAAGCCTCTCACGAGGGCGTGATATGTGTTGAGAAAATCGCCGGAGAGGAAGACGTTTATCCGCTTAACAAGCTTAATATACCCGGCTGCACCTATTCTCATCCCCAAATCGCATCCGTTGGCCTGACAGAAAAAGCTGCTCGTGAACAAGGTTACGAGGTCAAAGTCGGTCGTTTTCCTTTTATTGGTAACGGAAAGGCCATAGCTCTGGGCGAACCGGAAGGGTTGATAAAAACCATTTTTGATGCCCAGACAGGCGAATTACTTGGCGCTCATATGGCTGGCACAGAAGTAACTGAATTAATTCAAGGATATGTAGTGGCTCGCTCTCTCGAAACTACGGAAGCGGAACTGCTTAAAACAGTATTTGCTCATCCAACTTTATCCGAAATGATGCACGAAAGTGTTTTGGATGCATTCGGAAGAACTATACATTATTAGGCAAATTACAAATTGCCGCAGGAGTAACAATGTTTGAGCTTCCCCAAAATCGTCCGTCTCTAGTAAAAACCGGTTTTGCCCTGCTTGGTATTATATGGAGTGTTCCTATAGTTCTCGGACGGGTCGTAAACTTCGTCCCCGAAACACCGGATCATTTCGAGGGGCAGGAACTGCAATTTGCATTCGGCTATTATTTGACGCTGTTTTTTGCGCTTGCCGTGCTGATAATCAGTATCAGATTCATTTATAAGAATTTTCTGTCAGTCAGAGAAGATATTTAACAAGGACGATTTGTAATGACCTATAACCCCGAGCTCCTCAAACGTGAGCGGCGGCACCCTGAAAAACAGAAAAATCCTGATCGCCCAACCGGCAAGAAGCCTGACTGGATCAGGGCAAGCGCACCTCAAGGCGCCGTGTATGATGAAACGCTGGAAGTCGTTAAGCAACTACATCTCACCACCGTTTGCGAAGAAGCTGCATGCCCTAATATTGGCGAATGCTGGAACAGGCGACAGGCAACTTTCATGATCCTTGGCGAGGTCTGCACCAGGGCCTGTTCTTTCTGCAATATAGCCCCAGGAAGGCCGGACAAAGTTGATAACATGGCGCCACTGCGCGTAGCCGAGGCGACACACAAGATGAACCTGAAACATGTCGTGGTCACTTCCGTAGATCGGGATGACCTCGCAGACGGAGGGGCTGAACATTTTGTAAAAACAATAGAAGCAATTCGCTCTAAAAGCCCTGAGACTACCATCGAAATTCTTACCCCTGATTTCAAAAGCAAGGCAGATGCTGTTGAGAATGTAGCAAAAGCACGGCCAGACGTCTTCAACCACAATCTGGAAACCGTTCCTCGTCTTTATCCATCTATAAGACCGGGGGCCAGATACTTCGTATCCCTCCAGCTACTTTCACGTGTCAAAGAGGTAGATCCACAAATTTTTACCAAGTCTGGCATTATGGTCGGTCTTGGTGAGACTATTGAAGAGGTAGGGCAGGTGATGGATGACTTGCGTTCAGCCGATGTTGATTTTCTAACCATCGGCCAATATCTGCAACCCACGCCCAAACACGCACCTGTAGATAAATTCTGGACGCCGGAAGAATTCGAACGCATGGAGAAGATGGCAAGAGGCAAAGGTTTTCTGATGGTTTCAGCTACGCCATTAACGCGATCTTCGTATCATGCAGAAGAAGATTTTGAGAGATTGCGCGCTGCCAGAGAGGCAAAATTATCTATAAAAGCAGCTGAGTAATTAATGCCCATACATGCAGAAAAACGCGCTGTTCCATATACACCAGAACAGATGTTCGAACTGGTTGTATCGGTTGAGGATTATCAACACTTTCTCCCATGGTGCGTTGATAGCCGTATTACAAGCACAGAAGGTAATGTCTTTTATGCAGATCTTGTCGTTGGTTACAAGATGATACGGGAAACTTTTACCTCCCGGGTTACTGCGCTACGGCCAGATCACATACATGTGGAATACACCAAAGGCCCGATGCGTTATCTATCGAACCACTGGCGGTTCTTGGAGCGTGATGATGGGACCTGCCTTGTCGATTTTTACGTCGACTTCGAATTCAAAAATCCTTTGATGAAAAGGCTTAGCGGTGTGTTCTTCAATGAGATTGTCAGACGCATGGTCGGCGCATTTGAAGCACGGGCCAATCAGCTTTATGCAACAGCGGATCTGGATTCGGAGTCTTCCACGGCAACTTCCTGATTGATTTCGCCATTGAAATAAGGATAGCGGTAGCTCTTTTCTAACGTTTTGCCGCCCAATGTCTGGAAGTCTGTAGTCTCCGAGCGATCGACACGCATCTGGTCATAACCGGAGAGATGGAGTATCCCAAGTTTTTCATGTGGCAGGAATGGTTCGCGCCAACAACCTTCCTTCTCATCCCATAGCGGCTTAAATTCGCATAGCCAGTGACACCATGCCGGAAGTATTTCTACTGGCAATTTTTCAATATGCGTCATTATTCCGAGCGTTAGTTGCTCAGCCGTAAAAGGTTTGCCTTTCTCCAGAGCTTCCATGATTAGCTCCTGCCATTTTTTCCAATGCGGTGCATCTTTGTGCAGACAGAACGCCCCGGCAAGTATCACATGATAGGGAAACAACTTACGCGCCATTGCACGTCCAAACGCTTTTTTGGCATTCGTGAAATAGAAACCGCGAACTTTCCAGGGCCAGTCATGAAGCCACTTGATCCGCATGCCTTTAGGATATGACCTGTCTGATTGACTGGTAACCACGATTTTTTTGCGCATGGCTCCTTCGATGAAGTATTCAATTGGCTGCCAGTTCTGCACCCACGTATCAGCATCCATCCAGAAATAAATTTCATAGCCGGGAAACAGCTCATTTAAAAAGGGACGGTTCACACAAGCCTTTATAAACTCGCGACCTTTGATTCGATGTTGAGGAATTTTTTTCGGCCATTCTGCTACCTTGATCTCTGTGACATGCGGACGAAGATTATCAACTTGCTCATCCGACATGCCAACGTCCAGGATACAAATATCCATGTCCGCGCTTTGAGGATGACTACGTATTGAATGCACTGATTCGCGCAGCATCGGGTAATATCTGCAATCAGCAGAAGATATGAAAGTTATCCTGGTCA
>CAZJRT010000248.1:0-3169 GCA_964548445.1 uncultured Pseudobdellovibrionaceae bacterium | reverse complement strand
CGTTTTTATCCATCATCTTCCTGTATCTTATATTTTGTATTGCCTGCAACGCTTGACCGCAAAAACACCTGATGATAGCTCATAAGCTTGTAAATTTTGAAGGAGATAAACGCAAATGATCCCCCGCTACACTCGTCCCGAGATGTCCGATATTTTCGAGTTGGAAAACAAGTACCGAATAATGCTGGAAGTCGAAACTCTGGCCTGCGAGAAAATGGCCGAGCTTGGAACGATTCCAAAGAGCGTACCGGTCTCTCTGAGGGAAAAAGGCAATTTTGATGTAGAGCGGATCGACGAAATTGAGCGCGAAGTAAAACATGATGTAATCGCTTTCCTTACCTCGGTGGCAGAATATGTCGGGGAAGATGCCCGCTTTGTTCACCAGGGAATGACCTCTTCTGATGTTAATGACACTACTTTTGCAGTGCAGCTCAAACAGGCAGCCGAACTTCTACTAAAAGATCTTGATGCCTTGCTCGCCGCACTTAAGCGCCGCATCGAAGAACACAGGGATACGATTTGCATTGGACGCAGCCACGGCATTCATGCCGAGCCCACAACTTTCGGCATTAAACTGGCGGGCCACTATGCAGCTTTCAGGCGCGCACGCGAAAGAATGGAGTTTGCCCTCAAGGAGATTGCCACCTGTAAAATCTCCGGTGCCGTTGGGACTTATGCGACAATCACACCGGAAGTTGAGGAATATGTCGCAGAAAAGCTTGGCCTTAGTCCGGAAACTGTTGCTACCCAGGTAATCCCCCGCGACCGTCACGCCATGTTTTTCTGTACGCTAGGTGTGATCGCATCCTCTGTAGAAAATCTTGCTGTTGAAATCCGGCACCTTCAGCGCACCGAACTGCGAGAAGCCGAGGAGTTTTTCTCTCCTGGCCAGAAAGGCAGTTCAGCCATGCCCCATAAACGTAATCCTATTCTGAGCGAGAATTTAACTGGACTGGCGAGGATTGTAAGATCAGCCGTCACGCCAGCTCTTGAAAACGTGGCCCTTTGGCACGAGCGCGATATTTCCCATTCCTCGGTTGAACGGGTGATGGCGCCTGATGCCTGTATCGCCCTTGATTTTGCACTTATGCGCCTGAGCGGATTAATCGACAAACTGATCGTTTATCCGGAAAACATGAAAGCCAATATGGAGCGCACCGGCGGACTGTACTTTTCACAAAAAGTTTTGCTGGCTCTCACTCAGGCCGGAGTTACCCGTGAAGATGCCTATCGCATCGTTCAGCGCAATGCCATGAAAGTCTGGGAAACTGGTGGAAATACAAATTTCCTTGATGCACTTCTGGAAGATCATGATGTCAAAGCCTACATTAGTAGCGACAAGTTAACGAAAATTTGTGACTTATCCGAATATACTAAGGGAAAGAACACAATAATCGATCGCGCAATCGGGGACTGATCTGACTGGCAGCTTCTTCCGGTTTCGCAAGTGACCGGGCAGCAGTAATGTTTTTAAAGCGATTTAAGCGGACTGATTTCTACAAAAAACATAAATACCGGCTGAAGGGCGCGAATGATCTGCTCTCTATGGTATCCGCATTGCTATTGATTCTTTTTGTCTATGGCGATCAAAGCCTTCAGGTAACAGCCTCTCGTTATATGGTAGGAGATATCGAAACCACCGCCCTTCTGACAGGCCTGCACACGGGCCTTTACAAGATTGACAGGCGTGTAATCAAAGCCATGACCCGCATACCTCGGGACCAATTTGTAGGACGCAAATACGTCGATTATGCCTACCTGAATATTGCATTGCCCATGCAAGGGCATGACCACATGCTCCCGGAGCCTTTTTTATCAGCGATGATGATCCACCTGATGGATATAGACCCGGAAGAAAGGGTGCTGGAAATAGGCTATGGAATGGGTTACGAGACCGCCATAATGGCTCAACTGGCCGCCGAGGTCTATTCGATCAGACAAAAAACTTTCAACATGGTGAAGGAAGACGAGTTCGAGCCTCTGGAATTCAGCGGATACGAAAATGTGATTACCCGTACAGGCAATGGTGTTTTCGGCTGGAAAGAAGCCGGACCTTTTGACGCTATTTTGATCAAACAATCCCTGCCCTTCCCTCCGCTGGCATTAATCGGCCAACTCAAATACGGGGGACGTCTGGTCATGCCGATCATCGAAAATGGAGAACCCCAGCAAAGGCTCACAGTATTCACGAAAGAATATAATGGAAGCCTCTCAAGACATGATACCCTGTACATCAAAATCACACCTTTGCTGACCGGTAAAGAAGCCTGAAAGACATTTGATTATATTCGGGAACTTCTCGGTTATTGCCGGGGGAACATTCCAAGCTCCCGTCAAAGCTCACAGTGAAAAAAGTACGACTTAATACCAATACAATTTTTCCGGGAACATGTCCGGACTTGCCCTGTTTGATTCATTTACCAGAAAATTTTCAAGCCGGTCTTTAGATGTGGGCAAAAACAAGATCAATCTCTCTGATTTTATAATCGCTGAAAAAAATGTGATTATAAATCAATGGGAAGAAATAGCAGTCTCTCACTTTGAGAAATGTGCACTACCTGTTGTTTCCGGAAATCAAATAAATAATATCATCGAAGGTCTGATCGCAGATATGAACCGATCTGAAGCAAGATCGGAAATAGTTGAAGCGGCCGTGCAAGCTCATGCCCGTGACCGGATTAACAAGAACTCCAATCTGGATCAGCTGGCCTCGGAATATAGTGCACTTAGATACATAACATTAAAATTATGGCTTGTTGATAATGAAGAATTTGAGAGCCATGATCTGGAAGAAATAATCCGGTTTAATGCGGCTGTCGACAAAGCTCTGATCGAATCCGTTTGCTACTTCACCGAGCAACTGGAAGCATCTCATAACATGCTTCTTGGCGTACTGGGGCATGAGCTAAGAACACCCTTGCAGGCCATAAGCGGTTCTGCCGAAATAATTTCCCGCGTGGATGATACTGAAAAACGAGAGTTTCTGGCCAGACAGATCTATACCAGCTCAAACCGTATTAATCGCCTGGTATCGGATCTCGTTGAACTGATCCGTATAAAAATTGGCCATGAAGTAAAGATACGACGCAATAAAACGGAGCTGAAACCCCTTTTCCTGGAAGTTCTAAATGAAATCAAAACTATTTATCCTGATCGGGATTTCGTTTTG
>CAZJRT010000247.1:0-3172 GCA_964548445.1 uncultured Pseudobdellovibrionaceae bacterium | reverse complement strand
GCGTTCCGGGAAACAGATAAATACCCGGTCTGGCACAAGGATGTCGTCACTTATGATGTATATGATGATACAAGCGGAGATTTCCTGGGGACCTTCTACGCGGATTTCTATCCCCGCAAAGGCAAAAAAGACGGTGCATGGAAAACCAGTTACCGGGATCAGGGCCTGTTCCGGGGCCAGATCGAACGGCCTGTAATCTCTATCTGCTGTAATTTTCCCAAGCCAACACCATCCAACCCGTCCCTGCTGAGCCACAATGATGTGTCTACCCTGTTCCACGAAATGGGACATGCTATGCACGGTATGCTTTCGAGGGTAACTTATCAGTCTTTAGCAGGAACAAATGTCCTTTGGGACTTCGTTGAGCTTCCTTCGCAGGTACAGGAAAACTGGACTTATGAGAAAGAAACTCTGGACCTGTTCGCCCGGCATTACAAAACTGGTGAGGAAATCCCGGAGGATTTAATTACCAAGCTTAACCGGGCCAAAAACTATATGGTCGCATGGGCAGGACTGAGGCAGGTTACTTTTGGCACAATAGATATGCAATGGCATGATCGCGATCCGTCAGATATTAAGGACGTTGCCGTATTTGAAGACGAAGTGCTTAAAGATGTATCGCTGTTCCCCAGACTTGCAGGGCCGATATCAACCGGTTTTAACCATATCTTCGCCGGCGGGTATTCAGCTGGATACTACAGCTATAAATGGGCCGAAGTTCTGGATGCCGACACCTTTGAACTGTTCAAAGAAAAAGGCCTCTATAACAGGGAAATTGCCGAAAAATACAAGACTGAAGTATTGGAGAAAGGCGGAAGCTTTCATCCGGCAATTCTTTACCGCAACTTCCGCGGGCGGGATGCAGACCCCGACGCATTGCTAAGACGTGAGGCACTGTTATAACCTAAAGTATCTGGATATTAAGAAGCCCCCCGTATAAATACAGGAGGCTTCTTTTTGTGTGGGGTCCCTCTAACTACCCCGCCGTCATCCGGATTTTTCATAAATTCCCCAAGAGGGGAAGTTCCGTATATCCCAAGCTATGCTTATAGTTTTTAAAACTTTAATGACTATTGTCAAGGTATTTTCATTAAGATTATTAAATTTTTATGTTGAATTAATTTTCCAGTTAGGTTACATAATTGCTATCTCCTGAAGATAAACTTTGTAATATATAAAAATAGACAAAGAAAAAATAACCATGAGCATAACCACGGCGCAAATACGAGGGGCTCGCGGCATCCTGAATTGGAGCCAGAACGACCTTGCAGAACGTACAAACATTTCTGCAACCTCAATAGGAAGTATAGAAAAAGGACAGAGCCAGCCTCGTGAAAGCACTATGCTCGCAATTCAGAAGGCTTTTGAGTCTTCAGGCATAGAGTTTCTCGGCAAAGACGGCGTTCGCATTAAAACCGGCGAAGTCAGAGTCTTTACCGGTCGCAATGGTTATCTTGAGTTCTTTGAAGATGTTTACGGCACCCTTGATAGGGAAGGCGGAGAAGTCTACGTAAGTAATGTCGACGAAAGAAAATTTGTTAAATGGCATGGCGATCTTGGTGATTACCACCTGGAAAAGATGGCTGGACTTAAACAGAAAATACAATACAGAATTCTTATCCAGGAAGGTGATACGTATTTCCCGGCTTCGGATTATTCGTCATACAGATGGATATCCAGGGAATATTTTACCACTGTGCCTTTCTATGTTTATGGAAAGAAGCTGGCGATAATGTTATTTGAGAACGAACCTACGATTATATTGTTAGACTACCCGGCGGTTGCTCAAGCATATCGGCTTCAGTTTGATGCAATGTGGCGAGCAGCTAGCGAACCAAACAAATAAACATGGTATCGCAGGACGGAATAGATGAGTGAAATTCAATTTGAAAAAATAGATGATTCCAATCAGCAACCACCTCCTGTAGGTGACTGGTCGGAATTGCCTCCGGAACGCAGGGAAGTACTGATACGCCTGTATCAGGATACCTGTGACCTCCTGAAACACCGCATTGAAGGTCAGATGGCAAACTGGGCTTATATTAATGGCGGTAAAAAATATCTGGAGAGGTTTTTCGAACATCCCCAGTATGAAGGTAATCATGAAAAGAATTTTCTTGGAGATCTGGCCGGTCAATTCGTTGGCAATCTCAAAGGCAAGAAATACGTAGTCATAGAGATTGGTGTCGGCAAGACTTTTGATTCCAAAACCTCTAAATTCATGGATGAATTTAATAAGGTAGCACAAAACGGCGGACCGCAGGTTTCCCGTTACATTCCTGTTGATCTTGTACCCGAATATGCAGAAAGCGCCGCTAAACAGGCCAAAGAAAAATATGGTATAGATTCTACGCCATTAGTCTCGGACTTCATGAGAATAAAGGGACAGTTAGTTACAGATCTGGACCCTGACGAAAGAGTGCTTGTCTTAAGCTTCAACTCACCAATCTGGAACTCTGCATGTAAACTTCAGGATATGGACCCCAAACTTGTACATGCCAACCAGGTTCTTAAAGTGAGATCCCTGAGCGGGCCAAACAGTGATATGTTTATCACTCACTATCCGGCCAATGATGCTGAGGGCCTTAAGCAGCTCTACCGTTCTGATGACTGTCGCAAGGCTGTGCTTGCTATCCCTGAACTGGCAGAAAAAGAGCTGGCGCCCGTTTGCAAATACCGGGAAGGCCCTAACGCTGGTGAAGAAATCAGATTCAGTGAATGTTTCAACTATGATGTGAATTATGATCACGAATCTGAAATGCTGCAAATGCGCCTTGTCAGCAAAGACAATATAGATGTCAAAATCGGCGACCGCTTTGTAAAGACTATGGATAAAGGCGAAGAGTTTATTGCAGTCTCCTCTGCCAAACCTTCAATAAAACTGTTTAATGAAATTGCACGTACTGCCGGGGCCGAGGTTCATAACACCAGACAAAACCCATACTGCACCATTGTCGGCCAGCATCTTCACTTTAATAACGGCTAACATCCCACTGGCAAAAATATAGATAGACAAAAAAAAGGCCTCCCGAAGGAGGCTTTAGTCATTGTGGGGTAAAGAAAATGAAATCAGTTAACTAATTATGCCGCCGACCTGTAAGGCGGTCTGAGCTGGGTAAGACTGTCCAGATACATGCGACGCATCTCGTGGTAATCCTTGTTGGCCATTTCA
>CAZJRT010000246.1:0-3181 GCA_964548445.1 uncultured Pseudobdellovibrionaceae bacterium | reverse complement strand
CTGCATGCCCGTTATATAGCTGTTGTGGAAGGGATATGGCAAGGCTATTGCCTTGTAAGATTAGCTTTCGTAATCTTCTCTATAGAATCATTCATAACTTGTCGGAACGGAAAAATGAACAGCACCCGTTTATCCATCGTCACTGCCGGAGCTTGCGCTCTGATGTTATCTGCCTGTCAAACAAGCTTTGACGAATTTCGCCAAAACTTTAGCGATAATTTCCAATGGCCCAGTCTGGGAAGCGACGAGCAAACAGGGACCAGTTCCACCGAAACCCAGGAGACAGCTGTTATCAGCGTCGATGGATTAATGGAATGTCCCAAAGTAAAAATAGTTGATGATCTGGCAAGGCTAAGTGAATTCTCGGATCCTCTGGACCCGTCACCCAAAACACTCGTATCTGAAGTGACCTTGAGCAATGAACGCGGCACTTGCGTTTATAATCAGGCTGATAGCAGTGTGGCTGTTCAGGTCTCCCTGGTTTTCGACAGCCACCTTGGCCCACGTTCCAAAATCTATAAAGGCGACAGACCCAATTTTGCCTATCCTTACTTCATAGCAGTCACAGCGCCCGATGGAGAGATAGTCGCCAAAGAAGTTTTCGCAGCTTCAGTTTCCTATGGCTCAGATCAAAAATCGATTCAACACAAAGAAACCCTGCGCCAGATTATCCCTCTGAACAGTGCCGCAGAAGGACCGCAATACACCCTGCTTGCCGGCTTCCAGCTAAGCGAAGAACAACTTGAATATAATCGTGACAATATCAGCCTGGAATCCGCTATGGCCCCGACTGTAATTGCAGAAGATCCCGTTACTAAAGAACAGGAAAAACCGGAATTGTCGGAAACATCGGAACCGGGCCAGACAATCGGAATGAAACCGATTATAGACGATCCCGACCCCGTTGATACCGAAAGTAAAACTTCCATACCGCCAGCTAATCCTGCCAAGCCGGCCAGCAAGCCAAGACCGATTTCTGTTCTAGAAGAACCGGGTACCGAGACAACTACAGAAGCTGCGATTTCAAAGACGACAAAAGCAGCGACCACTGAACCTGCGAAATCTCCGAAGCCTGCCCCTGAACAAGCAAAGTCGCCCGTATCAGAAGAAACGTCTTCTGATCAGTCGGCTTCACTATCACCGCGGAAACCAGTGACTAATGTTCAGCCCCCTTCAGATGCGGAACTCAAACCAGTCACAAAAACCGAGCCGATTAAAAAAGAGACTAAAGTTTTAGACTTAACCGAACCAGTACAATAAGAAATCCAGTAGGTTACTATGATTTCCTTGGCCGTGCCCCACGTACAGCGGAAGAAGCATTGCGCCTAAGTGAATAGATCCATTTGACAGGCTGCAAGGTTATAGATTTGTTTGCGCCTCTTTGCCTCAAAGCTGCCAGGGTTTCCATTACTCCGAAATAAACATGGTAAGGAGTGGTGCCGGGAAGATAATCTGTCACCGGTGATAAATCACGGCTAAGCCACTCAGTCCAGAAACCTCGCTCATCCATATATCGCTTGCGGAAAAGCTTTACCATTTCTGCCACCCGCTTTTTCAGAAATTTTTTATCCGCTCCACTGTCCAGCATCAGCACGTTGGCTTTCAATGCTTCGGCAAATGGCCAGATCCGCTTGCTGGGTTTAAGCACCTGCCCTTCAACGTTGAACTCATCATAAATACCACCAAACTCACGATCCCAACCAAAACTGTTGGCAAACATCAAAAGGCGGGAACAAGCATCATTATGCATGTCTGGCTCCTCAATCGCACTGGCATGTTTTTTTAGCAGCCAGACCCATTCGAAATAGTGGCCCGGCTCGGCGGCATGACCTGTCTCGGGATCTCGCGAGAGATTATCCTGATAATATTCGCCTAAAAAAACACGTTCTTTATCAAAGAAATATTCGTAAAACAGATAAATGATTTCATCCGCAGTATCGAGGTAATTGGGGTCGCGCCATGTATCACCAGCGAACAGGCAGGCTTCCAGTAAATGCATGTGCGGGTTTTGCCTTCGAGGACGCTCAAGCAATTGCAGATCAGCTGATACCGCCTCAGCAAAGCCCGGCCTGTCAGATATTCGCATGTGGTTACGAATAAAATCCAGCGTGGCCCTGGCGAGGACCTGCGCCTTTTCATCTCCAGTGGCTCTGTAATAATGAGAAAGAGAGAAAATCACAAAGGCAAGCGCATAAAGATCATTGGTATCATCAAGCGAATTACCTTCATCATCGACGCTAAATCGCCACCCGCCCGTTTCCGCTACATAGTATGTATCTACCATGTGAGCATAATGTCGCGTCAAGTCTGGGCGAAAAGCCCTGTTCTCCTTATGCGCCACTGCATGGCTGTATAATGCAAGTTGCCTGCAATGTGTGAGAAGACGCCTGTTCCCCGTATAGACAGGCTGGAAGCCTTTGCCTAAACGTTCATAAAAACCATCCGAGTGTTGGTCACAGAACGCTTCATACCATTTAGGCACGCGCCGCTGCAGCAGTTTGTGCGCGAGATATTCAATAGTGGAATGAATACCCTTGTTCATAGGGCTAATATGGTGAGTAAATTTATGAACAGCAAGCAAACAGTTTTAAGCAATCATTCAGCCGTTTGCCGCCTGCTGCTTCTTTCTGTCTGCTTCTGGATCACGCAGCACATAACCACGTCCCCAAACTGTTTCAATGTAGTTATCTCCGTCTGAAGCATCCTGTAGTTTTTTACGCAGTTTGCAGATAAACACATCGATAATTTTAACCTCGGGTTCGTCCATTCCGCCGTAAAGGTGGTTAAGGAACATTTCCTTGGTCAGGGTCGAGCCCTTACGCAGGGAGAGCAATTCAAGAATACCGTATTCCTTGCCAGTAAGGTGAAGAGGAGAGCCTCCCACTTCGACTGTACGGGTGTCGAGGTTAACTTTTACCTTCCCTGTCACAATCTCGCTCTGGGCATGCCCCTGGCTCCGGCGGACAATCGCCTGTATACGGGCCACCAGTTCACGCTTGTCGAACGGTTTGGTAAGATAATCATCAGCGCCAAAACCAAGGCCCTTAATTTTGTTATCCAGTTCATTAAGACCGGAGAGAATTAGTATCGGGGTTTCAACCTTGGCGGCACGCAGATTTTTCAGGACATCATATCCATCCATATCCGGCAACAGCAGATCAAGAATTATAATATCGTAATC
>CAZJRT010000245.1:0-3232 GCA_964548445.1 uncultured Pseudobdellovibrionaceae bacterium | reverse complement strand
ACGGGATTGTAGCAATTACTCCTCTCTGGAAAAACCTCTTAAGCTCCATCCAGCTTCAGGAAGGTATCATCAAAGAAGTATGCCTTGAGGACAAGGGCGATCATTGGGAGCTTGATCTTGAGCTTTTGTTTGAAAGTGTAACACCGAAAACCCGCGCCATCGTCATAAACTCCCCCAATAATCCAACAGGATGGGTCATGCCAGGCGACGACATGCGCCAGATTATGAATTTTGCCAGAAAGCGGGGGATATGGGTTATTTCAGATGAAGTTTATAGCCGCATGGTATTCGACAGCACACGGGCTCCCAGCTTTCTCGACGTCGCCGAACCGGAAGACCGTTTGATTGTGGTTAGCAGCTTCTCAAAAAACTGGTGCCTTACTGGCTGGCGGCTTGGCTGGATGGTAGTTCCCGAGGCCACCGTTTGTCACATACAGGACATCATATCCTATAGCTATATGTGTCCGCCCGCCTTCCCGCAATATGCCGCGATTACAGCTCTTAAACATGGAGAAGACTTCCTTTCAGGCCAAATGAACTGGTACAAAAAAGCTCGCGATATAGTTCATGATCGTTATGAGAAAATCGGAGGCATTTATTCTGTCCGTCCGCCATCAACTTTCTATAGCTTTTTCCGAGTTGAAGGAGAAACAGACTGTATGGCACTTGCTCGCAAGCTGATAGATGTGAGCGGACTTAGTCTGGCACCGGGCTGCGCTTTCGGACGCACAGGCGGCGGATATTTACGCCTTTGCTTTGCCTCATCTGAAACCAGACTCAGGGAAGCTCTCGACAGACTGGAAAAGGCCCTTTCGTAAGAACGGGCTTTTCTCTTTTTCTTTGGCGGTAATTTTGTTACAATTTTAGTTGAGGCATTCGTCTCGACTAGATATTCGCACTTTTTAACTTGCCTGTTTATTTTTTTGCTTTGTCCTTTGGTTCCTTATCGTCTAGCCTAGTAAGCTACATTAAATGGAATTCCATAATTGCCCAAAAACCAACCGGAGCCAGTAAGGGAAGATTGATGCGTCACTTAATACATTTATTCAGCTTTCTTGTTTTCGCCATTTCTGCGAGCGCAGCATTAGCGGCGGACATAGAACTTTTGGGAGTTCATGGCGACTGGTCTGCGTATACTTTTATGGAAGATGGCAACAGGGTCTGCTACATGGCCAGTCAGCCCGTAAAAGCTGAAGGCAACTATACCTCCAGAGGTGATGTTTTCGCGCTTATCGCTCATCGCCCGGCAGAGAATACCAAAAATGTTTTCAGCTATATTACCGGGTACACATACAAACCGGGCAGCGACGTTACCGTCACCATCGGCAACAAGAAGTTCACTCTCTTTACACAGGATGATACCGCATGGACGCCGGATTCAGAAACCGACGAGGAATTGACCGAAGCTATTCGTCAGGGCTCCAGAATGATAGTAAAAGGAACATCTAGCCGCGGCACTTTAACCACAGATACTTTTAGCCTCAAAGGATCAGGTGCTGCCTACAAGCAAATCTCACAAAAATGTGACTAATTTAAATTATTAGTGGGGAGATTTTTTTCATGAAGCATATTGAAGTTTCCAGAAAGATTGCTCTGGGAAAAATGACGGAGACCGCCAGTCTGAAAAAGGCCTTGGTAGAACGTCTTGAAAAATTAATAGAAATAGAAAACCTCTCGGAAGGTGAAGAGAGCTTTTCTATAAGGGGAACAACCGGAACCCCGGCCAGCATTACCAGACATGCTGCTGTTGATTTCAATGTAGAAATTGTTAATGAGAATAAAGTAGCCAGAGTACTGATTTCCGGCTATGCCCGAACAGCTCGCTCACTGATGATTTTTTACTCGTTCTTCTTCCTGCTATTTCTTCTGGTCGGACTACTGCCTGGATCTATTGAAAGCGGGCCAGATAGCGATGCTATTGATGTACTTGTCTTTCTTATTTTCGGTATCTTTATTATTTTTGATACAAACAGAAAGCTTTCAGAACCAAAAGATTTTCTCGAAGACGCCCTGCAATCACTAGACACTGAATTTGGCTAATTCAATAAAGTAAAGACTGGCGACGCTCGATATGAGAAAAATTGCAGCAATGCAGGCAGATAATAAACGTAACGCATTATTTTATAATGTGCGGTCGGTAATAATTGACGCCGGGGATATCTCCTGTTCGCTACATCAAAAATATCTGACTTTTTGTGAATCCACCGCCCGGTTACTTGGGCGATATGCCTGTGTACGCAAACGGTACTTCTTAACCCGCAGGAACTCCATGCGACTGCGCTATCTGGTACTACCTGCCGCGTCCATGCTGCTCACAAGCGCCTTCTATTCGAGCAATAATTACAGCAACGCGCCAACGACTTTCAGTCATAAAGAAAAGGCCGTTATAGCCACAAGATCTCACACAAATCACTTTGCTATGACGGAAGATTACAGGCGCCCGGGCGCTTCTCTCAATGTTGTTCCTCTTCTTGAAGACGCAGGAACTCTTGAAAATGAGCGCCCGGAGGATCCCTCCGTCGAAAAGGTTGCTTACACAAGACAAAGTGCAATTAAAGACCCACGCAAGCCGAAAGAGAAGGAAATCAAAATCGGTGCTGGCGATGCCATTTCAACCGTGCTGCAAAAAGCCGGCATGAGCAGCTCTGAAACTTTCGGAGCCGTTAAAGCAATGCAGGAGCACCTGGATCCGCGAAAGATCAAGCCGGGGCAAAACATCTATTTGCGCTTTGCCCCCAACACAGAAGATGGTTTTCATTTTGCCCGGATGAGAGTCGAAATAGACCCGGTTCGTTCTGTGATTGTTGAACCTTCAGAAACGGGGTTTGAATCCCGGCTATACGAAAAAGACGTTCACATAAGGAGGCACGCACAAAGAGCCAGGATTGAAACTTCCCTTTTTGGCTCTGCATTAAAAGCCGGTATCCCGTCAAGAATCGTAGCTGAAGCCATCAGGATTTATTCGTGGGATGTAGACTTCCAGCGCGATATTCGGCAAGGCGACACTATCGAGATTCTTTATGAAAGTTATGTCACTGAAGACGGGGAATTTGCAAGATACGGTAATGTCCTGCATGCCAGTTTAAGCGTTGGCGGTCGTCCTATCCCGATATATCGCTACAAACTTAAAAATGGCGACATTGACTATTTCGAACCAAATGGCCGCAGTGTTCGCAAAGCCTTAATGAAGACTCCTGTAGATGGCGCTCGTCTGTCTTCTGGATATGGTATG
>CAZJRT010000244.1:0-3239 GCA_964548445.1 uncultured Pseudobdellovibrionaceae bacterium | reverse complement strand
CACGCCCGGACCAGAGAGCGGGGGCCGATAAGATCGGCGTAACGCCTGTTCGGTGAGGTAACGTGTGCATATCGGGTTAGGGCCAGACCATAGTGCCCAATATTTTCGCGTGAATAATGGGCCTGCGATTGCGACCTTAAAACCACCTCATTTATAAGGTGTTTGTATGGATGATCCTGCGCCTTGAACAAAACCTGATTTAACTGCGCCGGACGAACCACCTGCCCTTTGGGAAGGCTGAAACCAAAAGTTTTTATAAACTCACGCGCGGAATCGAGTTTTTCCATCGAGGGCGAGTCATGCACCCGGTAAACGCAGGGAGATTTTCTTTTCTCCAGTTCCTGCGCGGCGGCGACATTCGCCAGCACCATGAATTCTTCAATCAGTTTATGTGAGTCCAGCCTTATTCTCTGGCTAACGCCAACCATATTGTTGTTTTCATTCAGGTCAATTTTGCGTTCCGGCAGGTCCAGCTCCAGCGCCCCGCGTTTTTGACGGGCCTCTTCCAGAACCTGAAAAGCTTTATAGAGAGGCTCGATTACCGGCTTGATGACATCATCTTCGCCGATCCCGTCATAAACAGCCTGCACCTGCTCATAGGTAAGTCTTGCCTGCGAGCGCATGATCCCGCGTACAAACTTATGTCGCAGCAACCTGCCGTCGGAATCTATATGCATATGTACGGCAAGACACGCCCGGTTTTCCTTAGGCCTCAGAGAGCAGAGGTCGTTAGATAACGCCTCGGGCAGCATGGGAACAACCCGATCAGGAAAATACGTTGAGTTACCTCTCCGGTAAGCTTCCTGATCCAGCGGACTACCGGGCCGCACATAAAACGAAACATCTGCAATGGCGACAATCAAATGAAAACCGTCATTGGTTTCCTCGGCAAAAACTGCATCATCGAAGTCCCGCGCATCCGCTCCGTCAATAGTCACCAGCGGAATGGCCGTCAAATCCTCACGTTTGCCCATAGAGGGCACTTTCATGTCTTTGGTGGAGCTCAGCACATCCGCAGGGAAATCCGGCTTAATCCCTACTTCGTGAAGTGAAATCATCGAAATGGCTTTAGGATCAGAGCGATGACCTATTATCTCAACAATCCGTACTTTTTTATTGCGTTGACCACGAGAAGGCTGAATTTCGCCAACAGCCATATCACCATCTTTGGCACCATTCAAATCATGTTGATCGATATCTAAATCGTATTTGGCTTTCTTGTCAGCAGGTTGAAGTACGGCATTTCCCCGCTTTTGCATTTTGATCATGCCCATAACCCGCCCTTGCGGTGTATCCAGGCGGTGGATTATCCGGGCTTCATAATCGTTCTTGCCGGTGCGAGTAAGACGGGCGAGCGCCCGGTCCCCGGCGCCTAGCGAATGATGGCCTTTCTTGTCCGGCTTCACCTCAATTCTCGGCGGACCTCCAAGACTCTCATCCCATTGCGTAGGCTTTGCAAATAAATCCCCGTCAATATCAGTACCTGTTACTTCAATAACGCCAACCGAAGGTAAACCTTCCGGCACCGTATATTCCTGTCCTGGCAGCTTTACTATAAGCCCTTCTGTTTCCAGTAAACGAAGCAGTTCTTTAAAAGGGGCGCGGGCGTCACCCTTTATACTGAATGCACGAGCAAGTTCTCGCTTGGTCAGCGGCGTACCGCTTTCCGCCAGAAAACGCAAAACCTGTTCTTTTTCGGGAATTCGATTATCTTTACTCACGCTCCGGACTATAAACCCCTGTTTGCGAAAATGAACTATTTATTTTACAAGAAAATATATTCTCATTTCTGGTTACGCCAATGCAAATCGAAGACCTGATCCGCAAATACGACAAAAACGTTCCGCGCTATACCAGCTATCCGACAGCCAACCACTTTTCGGATCATATCAATTCGCCACATCACCAGCGCTGGCTGCCGAACGTATCGGAAGATGATCCGGTTTCGATCTATCTGCATATCCCTTTCTGCCAGAGCATGTGCCGATATTGCGGCTGTCACACCAGGGTTCTTAAAGATTATGAACCAGCCAGAGCCTATGTCGATTCCCTGCGCCGGGAAATCGAAAGTGTGGCCTTTTTGCTCGGCGCAAAGCGCAAAGCCGGCTTTATACACTGGGGCGGCGGCACCCCCACTTTTCTTGATGAAAGCGACATGGCTGGAATCATGGACACCCTGCATTGCGCCTTTGATATTGACGCCTCGGCAGAGCACGCAATGGAAATTGATCCGCGCACACTTGATCATGAGAAAACAAGATTTTTGGCAGGCATAGGAGTTAACCGAGCATCATTAGGCGTACAGGATTTCGATTCCGATGTTCAGGAAGCCATTGACCGCAAGCAACCATACGAGATGGTGCGCGATGTAGTTGAGTGGTTACGCGAAGCCGGAATTAACGCCATCAATTTTGATATGATCTATGGGCTGCCCCGGCAGACACCAGAGAGCATTAGCGCATCAATGGTAAAAGCCCTTGAACTTAAACCGGATCGGCTGGCGGTTTTCGGATATGCCCATGTGCCGTGGTTCAAGAAGAATCAGGAACAGCTGGAGCCTTATGGCCTGCCTGACATTATAGAGCGTTATTATTTATACAAAGCCGCTGCCGACGTCCTGACAGGCTCAGGTTACACAGAAACAGGCATAGACCACTTCACGGCTCCTGATGATGATATGACCAAGGCTTTCCAGGAACGCCGCCTGCACCGGAATTTTCAAGGTTACACTACCGATAACTGCCAGACCCTGCTTGGCTTCGGAGCTTCAGCAATCAGCATGACGCCTAAAGGCTATTTGCAAAACACTCCGATGATAAAGGCTTACCGCGAAAAAACAGGTGCAGGACTACTGGCCACGTGCCGGGGCGCATCCACCAAATGCGAAGACAAGTTAAGGCGCAGAATAATCGGCGAGCTTATGTGCTATCGCAATGCCGATATCAGCGAACTAGGCCCGGAAACATACAAAGACGCCACAACAAAACTCGCAGTTTTCGAGCTAGATGGTTTGGTGAAAGTCGATAGAAACAATATCCGGATCACCGAACAGGGCAAATTATTCACCCGCCTTATCTGCACTGCCTTTGATAAATACTGGAGCGAAAGTTCCACCAGACATGCAAAGGCAGTTTAAAGATACAAAGCTGTCATTCCTGTAAGTGTCACGTAATTCACTGACAGATTCGTCATCCCGTTGGCGTCTGGCCACTTGTAAAGTGGACAGACCAGCACAAACG
>CAZJRT010000243.1:0-3246 GCA_964548445.1 uncultured Pseudobdellovibrionaceae bacterium | reverse complement strand
AGTTTACTGGACACCTACGGCAAGCATCATGATTTACTGGCGACCTGCCGGCAAGTGTACAACAAGAACAAAAAGCTGGAGGCGCAACTGGAGGAGTTAGAGACTCAGAATTTATCCCCGGCGGAAGCTGAATTATTGGAGCACCAGGTTAACGAGATAGAGCAAGCGGATCTGAGAGCGGAAGAAGAAGACGATATAGCCGCGAGATACCGGATCGCATCGCACGCTCAGCGCCTGCTTGAAATTACGGATCAGTGCCGTCATGGATTAACGGAGATAGACGGCAGTATCAATGACCAGATGGGAAATTTCGTAAAACTTCTCAGCGAAGCCGCAGAAATAGATCCGTCAGAAGCGGGGAAATTACTCCAGCGGCTCGAAGATATCGTTGCCCAAATACAGGATCTAAGTGATGACATCGGGAATCTTGAAGATAATCTGGAACTGGATGAGACAGAACTGCAGCAATTGAGTGAAAGACTCGATCTTATTCAACGCCTGAAGCGGAAACATAATACCGATATTTCCGGTCTTAACCAGAAAGCTGCTGAGATGCGTGAAAAGCTTGACCGCCTGCAACGGCAGGATCAATTGATTCAGGAAGTCAAAGACCAATTGAGGGCTGGCAAGGAGGAGCTGCAGAAAGCGTGTGATGAACTTTCCTCGCACCGGCGCAAAGCCGCTGACAAACTAGCAGAAGCAATTTCCCGGGTTTTGCGGAAACTAGGCTTTGCCCAGGCGGATTTTGAAATAAAATTAACCGATAAAGATCTCGGCCCGGAAGGTTCTGATACGGCTGAATTCCGGTTTGCCCCCAATCCCGGTGAAGCAATGCAGCCATTACGGAAAATAGCCAGCAGCGGTGAAATTTCACGGGTAATGCTGGCGGTGAAAACTGTCCTGTCAGAAGCAGACCAAGTACCGGTTCTGATCTTTGACGAGGTGGACGCCAACATAGGCGGACGCGTAGCAACCCAAGTAGCAGAACAACTGTCTGCTCTTGGACAAAATCATCAAATCTTGTGCATAACCCACTTAGCACAGATTGCTGCCAGTGCACATCGTCATTATGAAGTTGGCAAACAGATCGAAAACAACCGAACTATAACCACAATAACCCGCCTGGACATTGATGGGCGGGTTACTGAACTATCACGAATGCTGGGGGCAAGTGCAGGATCATCTACCGCCCGTGACCATGCTCACGAAATGCTCGAAAAACAGGGATTAATATAAAAATGAAACTTCTTAGTATAAACCTAGAAACCTTTACAATTAATAATCTCAGAGTATCCTTTTTCCTGACCGCCACTCTAACCGTTTTCCTGCTGTCAGCACCCGGCTGCGGCAGTTCTGACCCTGACACAGTTCTTCGCAAGGCAGCTAATTCGGCAGCTGCAGGACGCTGGAAAGAAGCAAGTGAGCAGGCACAAAAAGTTGTCTCTAAACAAGCAGATAATGTTACCGCCAGAGTGCTTTTAGGTATAGCGCAATACGAAAACCGCCGTTCCGAAAAAGCGCTTGAGAATCTTGAGTATGCGGCTAAGAGAGCTCCTGACAATTTCGCGGTTCAGTATTTTTACGGAATGCTTCTTTTTGAGCAGCAGGACTACGCAAACGCCCTGCAACCGCTCAGAAAAGCCTATGACCTTCGCAAAGATAATCCTGATCTGCTGATTCTGCTGAGCCGTTGCTGTATGCAGCAGAATCTCTCTGAAGGCACTCGCTACCTGCAGGTACTGAGGAGATTCCGAAGTTATCAAAACGAACCTGAAGTATATAATTCACTGGCATTCTTATGGCTATCTCAACGCGAATATGAAACGGCTGAAAAGTATCTTCTGGAAGCTTATGATAAAGCCCCCGAAAATCCGGTTGTATTACAGAAGCTGGGGGTATTTTATGACGGCTGTCAACAGAACATCAAAAAAGCTATCAACTATTACCGACAGTGTGTACAGCAAAGTAATCTTGTTGACGATGAACAACGGGCTGCTCAAGCCAGACAACGGCTGGGGGAACTGTCGCAACAACGACGTTAACCAGCATTGCTGAGCCGGCAAATTGCAAATACAACAATTCACAACTCTATGGCACAATATATTCAAGAAGAAACTATTGAGGAAGTTCGTAATCGTTGTGACATAGTCAATGTCATCAATGATTACCTACCCCTTACGAAAAAAGGCAATGATCACTGGGCTTGCTGTCCATTTCATAATGAAAAAACCCCATCGTTCAAGGTAAGCAGCGATTACCAAAGCTATTACTGTTTCGGCTGCCATGCCAGCGGTAATGTTTTTCAATTTGTAATGGCAAAAGAGAATGTCGATTTTGTCGGTGCCGTCCAATTGCTTGCCCGGCGCTCCGGTGTTATAATCCAGGACTCGGCGCCCAAAAAAGCCCATGGAGACACTAGGAAACCGGGCTCTAAAGAACGCATTTACGAAATTAATCAGCAACTCCTTGAGTGGTACCGTAAATGCCTCCAGTCGAAGGATGCCAAGCTGGCTCAGGACTACCTCGATGAACGCGCTATAGATGAGGCCACACGTGCCCGGTTTGCTCTCGGATACGCACCGGACAGCTGGGATGCAACCTGCGCCTGGGGAAAGCGGCATGGATTCACTGAAAGAACGATGCTCGAGGCCGGCATTCTGGTAAGTAAAGAAGATAATGATCGAAAACGGGTATATGACCGTTTCCGGGGACGTTTAATTTTCCCGATCTGGGATGAACTCGGCCGAGTTGTGGGCTTCAGTGGTCGAACACTTGATCCGACCGCTGACCGGGCAAAATACATCAACACCCCGGAAACCGGCGTTTTTAAGAAAGGGCATATCCTTTACGGCCTAAATCTTGCTCGCCGGCATCTTAAGGAGCACGGATGCGCCCTGATCTGTGAAGGACAACTCGATGTTATCGCCTGCCATCGGGCAGGACTGACAAATGCAGTTGCACCGCAGGGCACTGCTTTTACCGAAGCGCAGGCGCGAATTCTTCGGCGTTTCACTGATAAGGTGGTTTTCTGTTTCGATGCGGACGCTGCCGGGCTGGATGCAGCCCGCAAAAGCCTTGAGACAGCAGTCATGGCGGAACTGCAGGCAATGGTCACTCTGCTGCCACCCGAAGAAGATCCGGACAGCATTTACCGCAGTCAAGGTGCTGAAAATTTAAAGCAACTCGTTGAACAAAGCCAGGATGGTTTCGATTTTCTTTTTAGCCAGACAAGCCAAAAACATTCCC
>CAZJRT010000242.1:0-3362 GCA_964548445.1 uncultured Pseudobdellovibrionaceae bacterium | reverse complement strand
TCATTTCATCTCAACCCAGATCTGCGCCAAGTTATTTAATAGAAAAACTCCAGTAAATTTTTACGGTAAAAAAGATATCGCCATCCACCGGTCCGGCACTCGCAAATGAGCCACGCTTTATATCATGACGCACGATCAATTCCATATAGGTTCGAGCCATTTCTACCGGATTACTATAATCAGCGGATTTCAATACTCTTTCTTCGTAATAACCGTTTTGGTCAGCTATTGCGAATCGAGCATTCGTACCACCTATATCCGCAATAAGCCCGTATGTGCAGGACATTAAAATCTCCTTATCTGCATTTGCCGCCAATGCCTGATTGTAATGCTTTTTTAGTAACAAGCCATTGTTTTGGTCAACAAAAGCATATATCAGAACTCAAAGGGGAGTAGCTTTTCCCCAGGGCCCATGGCATTAATGGCCTGAAATTTTTGCACACATCAATGCTTTTAGTGTTCAATTATTGTTAAATTGATTGAGTATGAAGATGGCCCGTATACTACTGGCAGAAGATGATTCCTCGATGCGCCATTTTTTAAACATGGCACTGAAACGCGCTGGACACGAAGTAGTTCCTTGCCGCAATGGAATTGAAGCCCTTGAAAAATTGCAGGAAGACAGTTCTTTTGATCTTCTTCTGGCAGATATAGTAATGCCCGGCATGGACGGGATTGAACTTTCTCAAAAAGCCGTTCAGGTTTCTGAAGAAATAAAAGTAATGTTCATTACCGGCTTTGCAGCTGTTGCCATGGGGCGGAGTAATCCCGAACATTCAAATACCCGCATCCTTTCCAAACCTTTCCACCTGAAAGACCTGGTTAATCAGGTAGGAGATATTCTGGCAGCCTGAAGTTACTAATACTTTGCAATAATGTACACGGCATGTACTACACCCGGCAGGAAGCCCAATATTGTCAGCAGAATATTCAGCCAGAAATGACGGGTAAACCCAACTTCGATGAGAACTCCCAGCGGGGGCAGCAACAGGGCCAACAGAATTTTTATTAAATCTCCAAAAAGACTGTCGTCAGCGCGAGCTATAGCCATTCTCTACCTCCAGGAATTTGGTTTCCAATCAGTAGAACCAATGTATATCAACCCATAAAGTTTCAGTTGGCGGCTATTTTCATTTCATAACAACCGGTTAATCTATGTCACTATCGCCAACGTAATAACCTTCCGCCTTGGCTTTGCGCTCAATATTAAATGAATTTGAAACAAGATCTTCAAAATAGCTGCGCCGGATATTCCTCTCGGAAGCCATAGTCTCGCTTACAATAATGTAATTGCGATCATAAAAATTATTAATGTAATAAGCTTTCACCAACTTATAATTTACTTCGGCTTTGCCGGGCGGAGGAGTGATCGGCACCCAGTAACGCATGCCACGGAAATCCCCTGCCGTCATGGGCAGTTGTTTACCAGTAGTGCTTTTAACATGGTTTTTTTCAACGAAATCGATAAAACCGGCGTTTCTTATACTTTCATCTCCAAAATCATACACATAAGCATTGAACAGCAGATACTCATGGTAGACAGGATCAAAAAAAGTAAAGGACCTGGAGCGCCTGACACCGCTAACCTCAATCTCGGGATCTCTTGATAAATAAGGCGGCACCTTATCCGGCAGTAAAAATGTAAAATAACCATTTACATCTAACGGGTATTCTTTCCAGTCTTCCTCAATTTCGCCAGGCTCCTGTTTTTTACTGGTATACAACCTCATCTGACCAAAAAACTGAGCCGTCGGCCCTGATAATGTATGGTCTGCAGGAGCGATCACCATCTGCTGGATTTTAGTTATTTCATCTATAAAAATTCTGGTACGGATACTCAGTTTTTCTTTACCTGGCACCTCTACCCAGATTTCCTTTCCCTGATATCCATGTGGAGCAATATTAAAGATATCCGTAATCTCGCCGTTCATTTTTTCAAAATGATCCCGGTATCGCAGTACAGTCGCATCCAGCATATTTCTTTGTTTTGCAATCACTCGAAGCGGTTCGTTATAGGTTTGATCCAGTTGGACGATGAAGTGTCTCTTAAGATCTGAACCCTCTATTTCCTCTGCCAGATACATCTCTTCAGAATGAATAATCCGTGTGGGGGAAATCCGCATCTCTTAATGAGTAATTTCTGGCTCGGAAGGAAACTGGATAATAAATTTACCCGCATTCGAACGATAATCTTCCCACACCTCTGCCTTTGCGACATAGACGGGACAGACCAGCAACATATAGAACACAAAGATTATTAAACGTTTCATGAAAATCCAGATTATCAGGCGCTCATAGAATAAAAGAAATTACTTTATAGATAAATACTACAATACTACAAAACCGCCTTAAAAATTTAAGGCGGTTTTTTCAGGAAAAAGTTTAATTACTAACCTTCACGATCGCGACGCTTACGCTCCAGCTTGCGCCAACGGCGTATAGACTCGGTCTTTTCACGAGCCTTGCGTTCGGACGGTTTTTCGTAGTTGCGGCGCAGTTTCATCTCACGGAATACACCCTCGCGCTGCATTTTTTTCTTAAGCGCTTTAAGCGCCTGATCTACGTTGTTATCCCGTACGTTTACGCTAACCAATTTAAATCACCTCTTTCCTGATCTATATTTGCTGTTAAAAAGCAACATGTAGTTATCATCCACCAGGGCAGATTGCAAACAAAAATGCTGCAAAAGATGTACCTTACAAGCTTTAGAAAATTATCGCAAATCCTGGCTCTTTGCTGGACAGTGCTTGCTCCGCCCGCTCTGGCGGCAGAATTCAATATTCTGACACCGCATCCACAAGCCTCAAAAGCAGGCATGGAAATTCTGAAAAATGGTGGCAGCGCTTCCGATGCAGCTCTGACTGCCTATTCCGTGCTAAGCCTTGTAATGCCGCACAAAGCCAGTCTGGCTGGCGGCGGTTTTGCCCTTCATTACGATAAAGCATCCGGTAATCTTGAAGTGTTTGATGTACTTGAAACCGCACCGGATCAGGTTGGCAAATATCTTTTCACTGGCCCTGATGGAAAACCTTTAAAGAAACAGGAAGCAAATGTGGGAGGCCGATCAGTCGGCGTTCCGGGCTTTCCCGCCTTACTGGCGATTCTCCATCATAAATTCGGCAAAATAAGGTGGAATGATCTGTTCGCTGCAGGCTTGATGCTGGCAGAACATGGTCTTGAAGTATCACAGGATCTCGCAGATGCGATAGCGGCCAATCATTACTCGCCAGGGAAATACACGCAGGGGCGCCAGTAGTTCTTCCCTGCATTCGGCAAGCCACGGCAACCGGGGGAGATGCTGACAAAGCCTGCATATGCCATCAGCTTGCGCCAGATCCTGACAGGTGGGTATGACATTCTTT
>CAZJRT010000241.1:0-3369 GCA_964548445.1 uncultured Pseudobdellovibrionaceae bacterium | reverse complement strand
GGTTTTGTAACGCGAGAGGCAGAGGCGATTATGGGCAGGAATACATGTCCATGTTTGGCTCGGCCAAAGAACCCGAAAGAATAGAGAATTATACCGGAAGGATTGAAACCGACAAGTCTCGCAACCGGGGGGTTCGGCTTGATCACAGGGATAAAAAAATGGGTGATTTCAGTGTTAAATATGTAGCTGCTGCAAATCCAGGCCATAGATTTGTTGGATTCATACCAAGTCAGTATATACATGCCTGGACACTATCTGAAAATTACAGCCTGACCATAAATTTAAAGGCCATACAAGTTAAGCCGGCAAAAGCCTGGAAGTTAGAGCTGATGGACCAGGCCGGCAGAACGGCTCTTAAAGATCTGACGGGTTTTACTGCCAATGGAAAATGGCATGAATTGAAGATACCGCTGAAAGAACTGGATAAAGAGCAAGGTTTTGATCTTTCAAATGTAGGCGTTGTCTATCTTAAGATCGATCCTGAAAAGAAGCCTGTACTGTGGTTTGATGGTATCTATTTTCACAATTCCGAATCGGACAAAGAGATCGGTGTAACGGATAAATCCCTCGAACAAAGGGTTGCCGAGGCAAAATCCACAAGGCAGGTTCGGGCAGAAAGAGCTTTCGAGTACGCGGCCAGGGAAGGTATTGAGCAGTGGCTGCAAACATATTTTGCACAGCTCTATCTGAATCAGGATGTAGAACAGGTCAACGAGAAGCTGTATCGTATCTTTACCTCCGAGGATGTTTCTGTACGGACGAAGTACGGTCTGGATGCCAAGTGGAGTCTGACCCTTAATAACACACTAGCCAGAATGTATTATTATTTCGGTGATAAAAGCGACATTATGCCGGGACGGCTCAGCAAAAAAACTCAGCAGGCTCTGCTCGAATTACTCTGGCAAAGAACGAAAATAAAAAATGATATCCACACTGCACATAAAAGTACCTGGTGGATGGTAGGCAGCGAGAACCATGACATCAGCGCAAAATCCGGTAGTTTTCTGGCCTCACAGATATTTAAGGAAATACCCGCCTACAAAAACCGTGTATATCCCGATAAAGGCAAAGGACCCGGCTATAGCTACTGGTTCCACAAGGATCCAGACGGGGTGCGATATACCGGTCCCGATGGCAGGGCTAACTGGAAGTCAAACAGTAAATACACGGCACAGGACCATTACGAAGCGTGGAATGCGTACTTCAAAGAGTTTTTTATCGAGAGGGCTAAAAAGGGCTTCTTCCTGGAAACGGCCTCGCCTTCGTATCTGAAGTACTCTATGTCGTACATTTTCAGTATATACGATTTTGCCGAGGATCGTCAGCTAAAGCGACTGGCTGAAAAGTTTCGGCACCTGGCATTTGCGGCATGGGCTCAGGATCAGATCGATGGCGCCAGAGGAGGGGCCAAAACGAGAGTTTATGCCGGCCATTATACACGTAATGGTACGTCGGATTCCTTTTATGATCTTTGCTGTTTCCTGCTGGGTGGAACTGGTGACAGACTGGCCTGCGGTGCTTTGAGTGGTGTCGTCGCAAGCGACTATACTTTGCCCGAGATTATCCGGGATATCGCACTTGACAGAGAAACTCTCGGCGAATTCGCCTTCATCTGCCGCAAGCCCGGTGAGGAAGAAAATGTCTGGCCAAGGCCCAAAGGACTCGAGCGAGCACTGATGTGTGATACCGAGGCCCGCTTTACTCGCTATAGCTGGGTTACGCCAGACTACATACTCGGCACGCAGATGGATCATCCGGCGGCGATGCATTCACATCTCAGTGTGGCAGGGCGATTTCAGGGTATGGATTTCAGCACCTCGCCCAATGTCCGTGTATTCCCGCGAGAGGTAATCGAGCAGGGCGACAGTTGGAGAATGGGTGACGAAGGATATTACAGAAGCGTTCAGCATGAAAATATTCTTGTCACTCAGCAGTCCCGAGGCTGGTCCTGGATGAACCCGGACTGGTTCCCGATGAAGGACCAGTTTGGGCGGGATTTCGGAATCTACTTCGACCCGGAACTGGATAAGATCGAACAAACAGGCAACTGGATATTCGTCCGGGAAGGAAATGCTTATCTGGCTGTTAATATTATCGATGATATGACAGGCAAGCCCGACGGCATATACTATCCACAGGGCACGGCCTTGTATGTAAAGCAGGCACAGGATGCTTTTGTCTGGAATAAAGACAGAACCATCGCCAGGTTTAAGGATAAATATAGTCCTGTAATTTTCCACGCCGGCAGAAAAGCCGATTATCCTTCTTTCCGAAATTTTCAGCAGGACATACTTGATAATGAACTAAAACTCAAAAACACGGTCGTACCCGGCTGGTACGTTCTCATTTATGAGGCAGACGAAGAAACGAACATTCATTTCAATGCCGCTAATAACGAAATACCAATGGTTAACGGCAAACATATCAGTTACACGCATCCCTTGGTATTCGACAGTCCATTCATAAAATCACACTACGGAAGCGGGAAAATCACCATAAATAAAGGAGATGGCAAATTAGTGTTGGATTTCAACAAATAGGTAATATTTACGTTTAAGTATAAAACAGAATTGTTTTTTTGAATATCTTCATAAGGCGCTGCAATGAAAAATATGTTTACCTCCCTGTTGATTTTGGTCATCTCTATTATCTGCAATTTTTGTGCCGCGCAGCAGGACAGTCAAATAGTGATTGATGAGCGAGATGCCCAACCGTACGTAGCAAAAAAACTTTTTATAGACAAGGTCTGGTCGGGCCACCCGGTAGGCTTTTTTCTGCTCACCGAAGATGATCGTCAATACTGTGCTTACTACAATGCCGACCGCCAGATGGTTGTGGCCATGAGGTTGCTCGGAGAAAACGACTGGGTGAAGTTTATGCCCAAAACCGACTTCCGGGAACCCCAATGCATAAGGACAAACGTAAAAGCCACCACCATCCTTGGCTGGGACAGTCACAACTATATAACTATTGCACTTGACAGGGATGGTTACGTACACCTCAGCGGCAATATGCATGTGAATAACCTGACGTATTTCCGGTCAGAAAAGCCGTATGATATAACAAGCCTTAAGCATATTAAGGCAATGACCGGTAAGCTTGAAGACCGCACAACTTATCCGGAATTTATGAAAACGCCAGATGGTGAACTGATTTTTGGCTACCGCCACGGCAGCAGCGGCAACGGCAACCAGATATACAACATCTACGACACCAAGACAAAGACGTGGTCGAGGCTGCTCGAAAAACCGCTTACAGACGGCAAAGGTCGAAGGAACGCTTATTTACAGGGCCCTCTGCTCGGTCCCGATGGCTGGTACCATATATCATGGGTCTGGAGAGAGACCTATGATTGCTCAACCAACCACG
>CAZJRT010000240.1:0-3388 GCA_964548445.1 uncultured Pseudobdellovibrionaceae bacterium | reverse complement strand
GACCAGACATCTGAATAACGGCCCCACATAGCAAAAGCTTTTCGATAATAGTCGTCTTACCGGCATCTGGGTGTGATATGACGGCGAATGTTCGCCGTTTGTTAATTACATTATTCAGGCTCGAGATTTCTAACCGTTCTTATTTCTTTCCTTGCAATTTAGTTCTAGCCTGTGATTGACAAGCTCTAACCCCTTTTTTTCTGCAAGTTTTTACTTCAGCCTTTCCAGTTCCTCATCATAGAACTCGATAATCTGACCATCATCTACCCGGATAAGATGGTCGTGATGGCCGGAATTTATTTCATATCGTGAGCAGCCATTACCAAACTCATGACGCATAACGATATCTAAATCTTCCAGCAGGTTTAGAGTACGATAAACAGTGGCCACACTTATTGCAGACTTGCGCTGACGCGCTCGCTCATAAACCATATCTACTGAAGGATGGTCAGTTGCTTCACTGATGATTTGAAGAATTATACGTCTTTGATCGGTCATTTTAAGACCGGCGCGATTACACGCAGTTTCCAAGGGCTTCATTGTACTCTATTGTTTTTATAGTTATATTAGAAGAGTATATTATTTATCAATTTCAGCAAGATCAATTTTCTCTGACGTACTGCCAGCGGGATGCTTCCCTTTGCTCAAAGCCCTGTAGGCCGGAAAGTTGATAGTAACTACTGTTCCCTCTCCCGGCTCCGACTGCAGAGCCAAAGATCCACCGTGCAGTTCTGCCATCGCCTTTGCCAGCGGAAGCCCCAGGCCGGTGCCCTGATACCCCTTTAGATTTATCGGTGAACTTATCTGGCCAAATGGCTCCAAAGCTTCCTGAATACGATCCGGAGGTATTCCTATACCATGATCTATTACCTGGAATTCGATTGATCCGTCTGTTTTCTTGCAGGCCTTTATAATAACGGCCTCCCCCTTTTCGGAGAATTTGACAGCATTAGTAACCAGATTAATCAGGATCTGACGAACCAGCCTCATGTCAGCCAGTAATGGCGGAATATCCGGGTCAACCTCTTCTACTATACCAAGGTCGTTGCTCATGGCTCTTGACGCCGTCATTCTTGAAACTGTTGCAATCAGATCAGGGATGGAAATCCAGGCCTCATCCAGCTCCACCCTGCCCGCCTCAATTTTGGACATATCGAGAACTTCATTGATTATTTCAAGCAGATGGCAGGCGCTCAGGTGAATATCGCCTAAATATTCTTTATATTTATCATCACCCAAGGGACCGAAAGTCTCATTTTTCATCATTTCAGAAAAGCCGATAATGGCATTTAGAGGTGTCCGCAATTCGTGAGACATATTGGCAAGGAATGTAGATTTGGCATGATTGGCCATATCCGCCTGTTCTTTGGCCAGACGGAGAGACACCTCCATCTGTTTGCGCAAGGTAATATCCATTACCGTAGTTACCTGAAAGCGCCTGTTCTGACTAAGCTCCAGCGTTGCCGTCGTAAAGAGGGCATTGGCTATTGATCCATCCTTGCGAACAATTTTCATCTCTCCCGAGCTTCGCTGTCTGCTACGAATAAATTCGTCATGACTACGCTGGGTCGCCTCCTTTTCATCAGGGGTAACCAGCTCGCTGAAATCCATGCCGATAAGCTCTTCGCGTTTCCATCCATAAATACGAACAAGACTTTCATTTACCTTGACTATTCGGCGGTTATCATCGGAGACAATAATTCCAACTTCGCTAACATCAAAAATCGATGACAGAAGCGAGATAGCATCATCCCGCTCCCGCTGTAACATTGACTGATCTGCACCATCTGCATGAGCTGTCACATCGAGATAATCGACGTTACCTCCATCATCCGCTATCGGATTGATGATAAACCCGTGAACACGCATGCCTCCGGGAAGACCAGGAAGTGACTGCATACTTACCGGCTTTTTTTGTTTGCAGCAGACTTCAAATGATTGTTTGAAATGCCTGGCATTCTCGACATCCAGAAACTCCTCCAGTTTCTGGCCGACAAGATTTTTCTGACTGATACCGAAATATTGCAGTGATTTTTTATTGGCACTGATCAGGAAATAGCCTCCCAACCCATCCGGCCTGACGATAAATCTTGGCACCGGCATAAGGTCAAACAGCGTTCTGTAATCAATGAGTCCGTCACTCATATTCAGCTACTTCCTAAATCCATAATAACGCGATTTCGAAGATAAGAGAAAAATGGTCAGTTTTCAGTTCCAGGCTCCGCGCTCTGAAGATATCTTTTGAGAGGACTTACCTCGTAATACTGTATAGATACATCACGTTCGGTTACATAACGGTTAATGTCCTCGCGAAGATATTCCATTAACTTGGCAACATCTTCTCCTGCTTCAGGTTCTGCTGTGACATAGGACATAGTTATATCCTTGCCACTTTCTTTCAAAAGGCGCCGTAATCTGTCAACCGCCGCAAGACCTCCATTGATATCGGCATGTTTGAGGCTTAAGATGAATTCTCCCTCCGCCGGATAATAAGCATCATCATACGTACGCACGCATTGTCTGATAACGTCAGCTGCAGAACGTATTAAATCTTCCATTTCCTCTTCAGAAGAAATTTTTGACAATTCTCCGAAGCCATCTACTTTTGCCAACACAACGCAAAAAGGTTTGCCGCGCCGGGCCTTGCGCTCCATTTCCTGCTTCATATCACGAAGCATAGCCTCTTCCGTCCTTAAACCGGTAAGAGAATCTATACCGCTGCCATCGAGCAACTTGTCTTTCTCGAGCCTGCGGATGTTGGCCACAAACTCATCATACAGGTTAATCAGATCATCCATCATACGGATGTCCGGCCTGCCATTGTTAGTAGAACCCGATTCAATCAGCTTTTGAGCAGAATTGTGAAGCTCAACAGTTATCGTGTTCATTGTTTCTATAATTCTTTCATGTACATCATGACTTTCCAAAGTCTTGAGAAGACTGGAATAATTTTCGGGTGGTTCGTCAGATATTTCCCGGCTTTCCTGCGGATAGAAACTTTTGCGCATAATACGGCCAAACCATTCACCATACTCATCGAGTACAGATGAAAGTGTATAGATTAAATTCTCTTTCTGGGTTTCTGCCATAATTTGAAAATCCGGTGTCGAATCAAAACCGGTTAATCATACAATGACTGTAATGACCGGGTAAAGGCGGCTACACGAACTGACGTAAAAATAGGACTAATCAGGAAGCCATTCCTTTTCCAGCTGATCGAGCGTTCCACCCGCAACTGCCTGCCGTACCTCCTTCATCAACATGGAGATAACACTTATATTGTGACGACTCAGGATAGCTCCAGCGGTTATGGGCTCAGCCTTTATCAAATGGCGGATCGTAGCTTTCTGATAGGCTCCGGTTACTTCCGCATCAATCAAAGGATCTA
>CAZJRT010000239.1:0-3392 GCA_964548445.1 uncultured Pseudobdellovibrionaceae bacterium | reverse complement strand
CTGTAATGTGGCCTTCGCCGCCATATGCAATTCTGGCTTCGGCAATTTTTTCCGCCGAAATAGAGTTATTGGTAGAAATATCCTGAGGCCTGATTACTCCGTCGACTACCAGAATACGTTTCTCAAAGTTAACCCGTACCTCCTGACGGCCATGAATCACCATATTGCCGTTGGGGAGAATCTGTGTGATCAAGGCGGCCAGTTTGATATCTACAGCTTCTTCGCGTTTGATAGAGCCTTTGCCGTTATTAGAGGAGTCTGATTCGGCTCCAACCATAGCGGTATTGTCGATATCCTTAGGTAAAAGTCGCTCAAGACTAGCTTCGTAGCCCAGCAGTTTATCCAAGCCAGCGCTTTCATTACTGGCTCGTGAGCGTGAACTTTCATTCTCCATTTCGGCCTGATCGCTGATATTGATAATAACTGTTATGATATCGCCGATTTCTCCGGCACGCTGGTCTTTAAAGAAGGTTCTTCTTGACCCGTCCCATAATGAATTCGGTTTGCGTGAGTTGTCCTGAGGCGCCGGCATCGGCAGGCTTACCGGCTGATAGCTCTTGGCCAGCACCGGATTTTCTATTTGTGACATTTCCGGAGCTCTGCCGATATTGGCTACACGGTCTATCGAGCCGCAGGCCGGGAGGCTGAGTAGTGCGCTCATGCACATCACCAGATCTACTCTATATATTCTTGCCTGCATTTCACATCTCCTTGTTCATGCATTTTGTTATTTGACAGTAATCATACGCTCGCCGGTAACAATGCCTTCGACGGTGCGGCTGGAATTGTTATTGACTACACGGATATAGTCACCCTTGGCGCCGCCACGAAGGGCACGTCCTTCGGCTGTAAGCCGTAAAGTGCCTTGTTCGAATAAAATAACTATGGTATCTCCTCGCTCTACCAGCTTCGGAGATTCCAGTTCAATTTCCCGGATAGGCGATCTTGCCATAACCATGCGGCGGGGAGTCATGCCGAGAATATTTTCAGCGCGAAGCAGGTAATCGTGCTGGATATCTTTTGCGTACATCTGAATCCATTCCACATCGGAAGCCCTGATAACATCGCCATTGCGAAGATTGTCTTTGAGTACAGGTACTTCAACGATTTTTCTCACAGCTCCTGTTAGCTCGCGCTTGCGCACAGGATTATCTGCTGAAGGAGCTGCAAAAGTAACCTGGAACCAGTTGTTATTTGGGGAGAAACTGAAGTCTATTACTTCTGCCGTAGGGGGCATGTCATGTGGCAGGATTATATCATTGCCTGAAGTGGTAAACTGAATATCAAAGTTTACGTTCACAAAGCCTTCATCCTTAAGTCGCTTTGCTACGGCCTGTTTTAGCGTTTCGTCATTGATTACGGTTGCTGCACGTTTCAGGATAACCCGGTCTGCTTCGCTCGTTGGCCGCCACGGCAGATCAAGTGCCAGGGCTACCCGCAACAAAGTTCGGGCGTTCAGTATCATGTCCTTCCCCGGGGTAGGTGCCGGGCCAAGGACCTTGGCTTCTTCCTCATCATCCAGGCCTTCGAACAGATCGCCTAATCTGATGACGCTGTCGGTAATAATTGCGGAGTTTTTGAGATATACCGTTGAGGCGCGAGTTTCGCGTGGAGCGGCGGCAACAACTATGGTGATAGCCGCCAGGCTCATTACCATCATCAGGATTCTTAATCCTGAACTCTGATATTTTTTCGAATAGCTACACATCTCAAAATCTCCCTTTCATTTAGCTACTACCGAAGCTGATTGACCGTGCTCATCATTTCATCGGAAGTGCTGATGACATTGGAATTCATCTCGTACGCACGCTGTGCGGTAATCAGATCGGTGATTTCTTCCACGACGTTAACGTTGGATTGTTCAAGCAAGCCTTGTTGGAGCATGCCGAAATTATCACTTCCAGGGTTGCCGGTAGTAGGTGTCCCGGAGGCTTCTGTTTCCGTGAACAGGTTGTCGCCGATAGCTTCCAGACCTGCCGGATTGACAAACGTGGCAAGTTGTATTTGTCCAAGGTTCACAAGCTCTGTCTGCCCCTGAAGCTTGGCGTAAACTTCGCCACTTGAATTAATTTCGACATCAATCGCGTCAGAAGGAATGACTATGTTTGGCTCCATCGCGAAGCCTTTGGTATTGACGATTTCTCCGTCGGCATTGACCTGGAACACACCGGATCTTGTATATCCGGTTTGGCCGTTAGGCATGCTGATCTGGAAGTAGCCTTCACCGGTAACAGCCATATCAAACGGGTTCTCGGTGGTTTGCAGAGGTCCTTGCTCGTGAATCCGGTAGACCGAAGCCACCCTGACGCCAAGACCAAGCTGTAAACCGGCAGGCAGTACCGTACCATTATCAGAGGAAATCGAACCTGGACGGTCGATGTTCTGATAAATCAGATCCTGAAAGTCAACCCGTTGGCGTTTATAGCCGTTGGTTGACATATTGGCGATATTGTTGGAAATAACGTCGACATTCATTTGCTGGGCCAGCATGCCCGTCGCGCCTATATCAAGTGATCTCATGTTCTCACCCTTTCCACTATTGCTTTGTTAAACGTTGTATTACTGACCGCTGGCGATCATGCTCACTTTGAAGAGATTTCTGTACCATCTGGAATTCTCTCAATACACGGATCATCTGGGTCATTTCCTGAACTGGCTGAACGTTGGAGCCTTCGATGGCGCCTTGTGTGACTGTTGTAATTTCTGAGGGGGTGCCTTGCTCATCAGTGCCATAAAGATTGTCACCTTCCGGATCTAAAGCCTGTTCATTTTCAAATTCGACAACCATCAGCTTGGCGATTTCTCCGTTGGAGTTGGAGATAGTGCCGTCAGAGGTAATTTTTACCGGGCCTCCGTCATCAGGTACGACAATAGTGCCGCCGCCAGCGCTGGCCACCGGATATCCGGCAGGAGTTACAAGCTCTCCGAGTGCATTGATTTCAAAATTACCAGCTCTTGTATATTTGCTGCCGTCCGGTGTCTGGATACCAAAATACCCCGGACCGTTAAGCGCCAGGTCAAATGGGTTGCCGGTTTTTTTCATGGAACCGGGTTTGGTGACCTGGAACTGGCCAAAGTCAGATACCATTGATAACGCGTCATTAGCGCCTGAAGGGGCAGACAGATGTTCCTTAAAGACCATGTTCTGCGCCCGGTATCCCGGAGTATTCATATTGGCGATGTTATTGGCTACCAGATCCATCTGGGTCTGCAACACCATCTGCCGGGAGAGGCCTATATAAATCGGATTTTCCATTTACCCTTTCCTCATCACAAAAATTTCCCGCCAGTCTCGTTGCATGCATCGTGCCAGTTTTGAAAAAAGGAAGTTTTCCAAATAAAGAAATTGACGGAATGGCGCCGTGGTCGTAATATGGAAATGGCATCGGATG
>CAZJRT010000238.1:0-3415 GCA_964548445.1 uncultured Pseudobdellovibrionaceae bacterium | reverse complement strand
CCCCACGGAAAAAATCTTCCATCGACACCCCGTAAGTATATTTAAGTACAAACAAATATTCAGCGCAAATCCGGTTAATTCCACGCTCGTATTTCTGCATTTGCTGATAACTGATCCCAAGCATCGATGCCGCCTTACGCTGGGAAATCGAAGCCCTCTTTCGGTAATACCTCAAATTGGCACCGATGGTTTTAGTTAGTTCTACTGTGTCTGAACAAGGCATGTTCAGGTTGCCAAATTTTTTCATCTCTTCAATATGAGTTGTGTTTTTTACTATCAATTGTTACTAAGTATGAAAACCACCATCACTTCTATAGATGTAGTTGCTACTTTTATAGTAGTGGGATTGAGTTACTGCGTCAACTTTTTTGGATAATTATGGACGAGCAATTTGTTCTTAGAATTAAGGATCTGGTCGACAAGGCAGGCGGACAAAGCGCTTTAGCCAGAAAATCCGGGCTTTCACTCGGCGCCATTCAGAGATATTTGCGCGGAGGAGATCCTTCACGCAAAGCTTTGGTAAGACTGGCAAACTCCTGCGGCGTGACAATAAACTGGCTGATATTTGGAGAAGAGAATCCTGATATAGAAGAGAATTCACCGCCCGCCATTCCGCTGTACGGCTTCGGAGATAGTGCCGGGCAAGGCTGGTTTCATGAAGTTAAATATCAAATTAAAACCGATCTGGAATGGCCGGACCCGGATGTTTTTGCAATAGTAGCACCTGACCGCAGCATGACGCCGGAAGGCATAAAAATTAACTTCGTATGCATAGTCTCGCCCAATACCCGCCCCCAAAAAGGCGATGTTGTTTTTATCCGCCGGAAGGATGATACCGCCTCGCTCAAGATCTATGAAAGAGAAGATTCCGAATGGTGTTACGCCAGGGGATTTGTTGATGCCGGTGAAGACGAGGATCTGGTCCCATCAAACGAGCAGGTAAAACGCTCGGCAATCAAGCAAATGGGTCCGGTTATAATGGTTAAACGGCGCTAGCTATTTCATCAGACGCGGCACAGAATTCCGGATTAAGAAATTTCTCGCTCACCTTTCCATAGGTAAGAGGCCGACCTGAGAAGTCTGTTATTTTTCCGCCAGCAGAAAGAAGCACAGCATGTCCGGCAGCCGTATCCCATTCACAAGTAGGCCCAAAACGAGGATACATATCCGCTTTTCCTGCAGCTACAGCACAAATTTTTAAGGAACTGCCCCGCTTTACAAGTTTTGCCACTTTGTATCCTGCCAAAAACTCATCCATTCTTTCGGCGCTTCCATGATTACGTGAAGCAACAACAGTAAGGCCGACAGATGGAGGGCGACGCACATAAATCTCTTTTTCATTATCAGTTTCCGCCAGCCAGCGAATGGCGGTTCCCGGCCCGCAACCTGCATAAAGCTCTTCCCTGGCAGGGGCATACACAACCCCAAGGACAGGAACCCCCGATTTAATCAAAGCAATGTTTACTGTGTACTCACCGCTACCGCTAATAAACTCTTTCGTGCCATCCAGTGGATCCACCATCCAGAAATACTCGTGACCGACAAGATCCGGCACATTGCCATCGGCAAAAGATTCTTCACCAATCATCGGGATACCGGGCGTAATATCCTCTAAGCCCGAGGCGATTATCTCCTCCGCTTCCTGATCGGCAATTGTTACAGGCGATCCATCAGATTTAGTTTCCGCGCCTTGATAACCGCACTCATCGAAGTGTTCAAGCGTTACTTCTCCGGCGGCTATTGCCAGTCGCCGGATTTGATTAACTAATGCTTGCGGATAATCAAGCAGGTTCTTTTTCAAGTGCTTATCTTTCTACTATGAAGCCTTGCGTAGCTTTATGCTTTCCGGAACAATGTCCTCTCTGCCGATGGAAATATAATGGAAATCCAGAGGCTCAATTTCCGAAGTCTTGTAGATATTCCGCAAATCCAGCAATCTGCGCACATTCATACTCTTGCCAATGCGCTCCAGATCAAGGCCACGGAATTCATTCCATTCAGTTATAATGGCAATAGCCTCCGAACCCTCGGCCACCTCATAAGCGTTTTTGCACCATTCGACATTATCGAGTTGCTTTTTGGCCACGTCCATGGCTACCGGATCATAAGCGGCAACTACCGCGCCATGCTCCTGAAGAATGGGAATAATAGTGAGAGAAGGCGCCTCACGAGTATCATCCGTCTGAGGTTTAAACGACACGCCAAGTATACCAATGCGCTTGCCTTTTACATTCCCTCCACAAGCATTAATAATGCGGTGAGCCATTTCTTTCTGGCGCTCGGAATTCACATGCACGACCTGTTCTACAATAGTCTGGGGCGCACCGATCTTTTGGCCAGTCTGGGTCAGAGCCAGAGTATCTTTAGGAAAACATGAGCCGCCATAACCCGGTCCCGGATGCAGGAACTTTGGTCCTATCCGATTATCCATGCCCATGGCTCGTGCCACATCCTGAACATCTGCGCCAGCTTTCTCACAAAGATTAGCGATCTCGTTAATAAACGTGATCTTAGTCGCCAGAAATGCATTACTGGCATATTTAATAAGCTCAGAACTTTGAGGAGTTGTGAAGAATATAGGGGTTTCATTCAGGAACAGAGGACGATAAAGCTCACGCAGCACTTCACGCGCACGTTCGGTACTGGCTCCAATCACAACCCGGTCAGGACGCATAAAATCATTAATGGCAGCGCCTTCCCGCAGAAATTCAGGGTTGGAACAAATATCGAATTCCCCCTCCGGACATTCTTCCCTCACGATTTTCTCGACTTCCTTAGCTGTTCCTACCGGTACAGTCGATTTGGTAACGATAACCGTATACCCTTCCATTACCTGGGCAATCTCGCGAGCAGCCTGATAAACATAGCTAAGATCAGCATGACCATCTGAACGTCGAGGCGGAGTTCCCACAGCGATAAAAACAGCGTCACATCCTTTTACGCCATCGGCAATGTCTGTAGAAAAGGATAGTCGTCCGGCCTCGACCTGACGAGCCACCAGATCATCCAGACCCGGCTCATATATCGGGATTTCCCCAGCCAGCAAACGCTCAATCTTGTCAGCATCCTTATCTACACAAACGACTTCCGTGCCAAATTCAGCAAAACAAGTCCCCGAAACAAGGCCCACATAGCCCGTTCCAATCATTCCGATGCGCATGGCATACTCCTATACTGTAAAAGAAAGTAACAACGGCGAACTTATAAAAATTTTGACCTTAAATAAAGAAATCTTTTGCGGGAAAAACATTGGCATAAAGGGCCGTAATTGGATAGTCTTGAGCACTTACAGGTTTGGATTCATTAATTACAGGAATATGAAAGGTTTAATATGGCTGAAAAAGACCAGGCAGCAAAAACCGCAGGCAGCGCAACAGGCATGCCTCTCTTTTACAAAAACCCCACTCCGCTTGAT
>CAZJRT010000237.1:0-3422 GCA_964548445.1 uncultured Pseudobdellovibrionaceae bacterium | reverse complement strand
GATGTACTTCGCCCGTAGTCGGATCAAGTACCTGCGTAGAGGCTCCTATGAATACCCCCAGAGAGATCACTGCACCTTCCTCGACAATAACTCCTTCGGCGATTTCCGCACGAGCGCCAATGAACACGTTGTCTTCAATTATTACAGGTTCGGCCTGTAATGGTTCCAAAACTCCGCCAATACCAACACCACCGGAGATATGACAGTTCTTTCCAACCTGCGCACAAGATCCAATTGTACACCAGGTATCAACCATTGTACCTTCATCGACATACGCGCCAACATTCACAAAACTGGGCATCAGCACTACACCTTTTCCAATAAAGGCCGAATGGCGAACAACGCAATCGGGAACAGCTCTGAATCCAGCCGCCTCGAAGTCGGCAGATCCCCAGCCACTAAATTTCGAATCCACCTTGTCCCACCAGAAGGAATTATCCGGACCACCGGAAATCTGCTGCATAGGGTTAAGTCGAAAAGATAATAGCACTGCTTTTTTTAGCCATTGATTGACTTGCCATCCTTTCCCGGTTTTTTCCGCTATACGCAGCTTGCCGGCATCCAGCAGCATTAAAGCCGTGGAAACAGCCTCGCGTACATCTCCTTGTGTATCTGCAGACAAAGAGCCTCTATCATCCCATGCCTGATCAATGATAGAAACCAGTTCCGTTATTTCCGGCGTTGCCGTTTCGGTCATTTTTTACACTCCTCTAGCTATAAGAATTACCGTAGACCCCCGCCGTACAGTTTTTCCATTACCTCGAAAATAAAGGCTGTACTCCAGCCAAATAGGATCATTCCGTTCGCGACTTCAAAGCTGGACAAAAGTCGCCACTTGGGATCCAGCACAATATCCCCATAACCCAGCGTAGTGTAACATGAAGTCGAATAGTAAGCAGCGGCTTCCATAGTATCGAAGTTATCGGTGAATACGTAGAATGTTGCCCATACCAAAAACTCTGCAAGAATAGCCAGAAAGATACCGCAAACGGTAAAAATCAAAACCGGGACCTTCCAGAATCTTGGAAACTTGAAGAAAAACCAATGCCTCACCCGCTCGATACAAGCCATAAGCCGGCCTAGCGCCACCGCATGAATTAAAACAGTGACGCCGATCAATACTATGCCTAACAAGATATGATGCAGCATTCCTTCGAAAAACTTTGTGAAAGTCCCAATATAATAGCGCAACAGTCTTTTCTGGCAATCCGAACTTTAGCCGTGTGCGGCTGTTGGCTACAGTTATAGTCTATAACGCTAAAAAGGAATCATGGCAAAAGCTTATATTGGGACAAGTGGTTGGGCATACAAAAGCTGGAAAGGCGCTTTTTTCCCGGAAGATCTAAAAGAAAGCGAACTGCTTGATTATTACCAGGAACACTTCAATTCAGTTGAAATCAACTCGTCCTTTTACAGACTTCCGAAACCGCAAACGGTACGGAACTGGGCTGACAAAGCGCCCGCAGGCTTTCGCTATACCTTTAAAGCTTCCCGGTATATATCGCATATCAAAAAACTCAAAGATCCCGATGAAACTATTGGCCGTTTCATGGATGTTTACAAAGAGGCGGGAACATATGGCGGGCCAGTACTGCTACAGCTCCCCCCTTCATGGACACCTTCTCCCGAAAGGCTGGGCGCAGCAATAGATGAATTTTTCCGTGCAAAGCCTGATATCAAACTGGCCGGCGAGTTTCGTAATCGGGATTCCTATGACGATCCGTTATTTGAAGTGCTGGATGAAAAAGGAGCTGCCCTTGTCATTCATGACATGGGAGGCAGCGGCACTTCTGCAACTAACCCGGAGGCGCCATTCATATTTATGCGCTATCATGGTGCCCAAGGGAAAAAATATGCAGGAAATTACGATGACGAACGGCTATCTAAAGACGCCAAGCGGATTAAAGACTGGCTTCAGGAAGGCCGGGACGTGTACGCGTACTTTAATAATGACGCGGAAAACTTTGCCCCGTGGAACGCACAGACATTAAGTAGAATAGTGGAGAGCGGGGAGATGTAGGAAGTGTATTTCACCGCGAAACCTTCTCTGGCTTGTCATGCTCGCCCCCGTGCGGGCATCCGGAATTATTACCGCAGAGGCGGAGGGCACGCAGGAAATTTTTTACTTTCGTCATAGCAAGCGACTAGCGGAAGCGCGGCAATCCAGTTTTAACCGTTTCTCGATCTCCACGGCCCCCCGGATCAGGTCCGGGGTCCCTCGCGATGACGGTTTCATAGATACCCCCGGCTAAAGCCGTGGTGTTCTGTCTTCGACCGCATAAACTTGTCATCCTGTACCGTAAGGCGAAGGATCTTTGAAAATCAGAGCCGAAAAAGATTCTTCGCTTCGCTCACTTGTCGGGGATGACAATTTAGAGGGAAGTTCCTGTCCCGAATCCGAACCGTTATATTTATTCTCCGCCATTGTGTTTTGGCTTCAAATCAGCATAACTCAAACCATGAGAAACAAAGAAAGCATTATTTCAATTATCGGGTCTGGTCCTGCCGGGCTGATCGCCGCGGAAAAACTCGCAGAAGCCGGTCACAAGGTCACGGTTTTCGAGCACAAGCCCTCTATCGCCCGCAAGTTTTTACTGGCTGGTCTGGGCGGTCTCAACATCACCCACAGCGAAGACCTCGAAGCACTGATTTCCAGATACGGCGATGCCGCGGACTTTCTGACCCCGGCCATTAGAGAATTTCCGCCTGCGGCCTTGCGCGAATGGTGCGCGGGTCTGGATGAGGAAACTTTCATCGGCTCCAGCGGACGGGTCTTTCCCAAGAGCTTCAAGGCCACGCCGTTGCTGAGGAACTGGAGTGTACGCCTCGAAGATCTCGGCGTTGAATTACGCACCCGCTACCGCTGGCTGGGGTGGAGCGAGAGTGGTTCGTTGCGCTTTGTGACTCCAAACGGTGAGAAGGAGTTTAGATCAGACGCCAGCCTGCTTGCCCTCGGCGGCGCATCATGGCCGCGCCTTGGCTCGGATGGCGAGTGGACGGAAATTCTCGAGGAAAAAGGCGTGCCGGTTGCACCATTAAAACCGGCTAATTGCGGCTTCACCGTTGAATGGAGCGATGTATTTAGAAAGAAGTTCGCCGGTTCACCGCTAAAAACTATTACCCTGAGCGCCGGAGGCCGGTCCATAAAAGGCGAAGCCCTGATTACTTCGAAAGGCATTGAAGGCGGAGCGGTGTACGCTCTTTCCGGTATTCTCCGCGAAGAACTGGCTAATAATAACAAGGCCGTACTTGTCCTTGATCTGCGCCCGGATATGGAAGAAAAAGCTTTGGCAGATCGCCTTGCATCAAGACGCAAAGGCGACAGTCTTTCAAACGTATTGCGCAAGGCTGGCGGCCTTTTGCCAGTGGCGGCAGGACTGTTGCGGGAGTATAAAAACGATCTCTCAAGCCTTTCGCCTGAT
>CAZJRT010000236.1:0-3425 GCA_964548445.1 uncultured Pseudobdellovibrionaceae bacterium | reverse complement strand
GCATATTGTGCCAGGCAACGCAAGTGAATGAAGTTATGATATAATTTCACTATGAAAAATGCACAAATATATTGACTCAAGATATCCAATAGATGAAGAGAGGTGGCTATTGCGTAACAGCGCAGACCACTTAAGTGCACTTTATGTTGAATTTCTTTATGGGAATAACATTGATGGGCGTTCACGAAATGAACACTATCTAAAAAGACTATAGGATAGGAAAATTTTGGTGTATTAAGTTTTATGTGACAAGAGTTAATAAAAACTATACAGGCGAAGGATAAATGAGTTTTCACTTAATACAGGCAGCAACTATAATGATCATACTACCTCTTCTATGCATATGCATAGAGTATTACCGGAGGTGCAGGGACGTGCAGTTATGGTTGATTGTTGCGAAATGGATACTATTCTGGACAGTTGGTATTCGCTCTCTTAGTGCCGGCATCGTGCAACTGGTATATCCCGAATACACGGCAAATATTATTTTCAACCTGTTTCTATCTGCTAACCACATCCTGCATTTTCAGGCTGGATTAAACGAAGCCGTATCACTGACAGGCGACCTACTATTGGTGGTGTTTTTGGGGTATTTCCTGGTTAAAAGCTACAAGACCGATAAGGTCGTTGAACGGTTATAGTGTTCCCCCTTTTATTCAGACCATGTATAGGGAACAGTTGACAGCCAAGAAGAAGAATGAGTCTGGCCGGCTTGGAGCCCGTGCCGGACAATCCGCGCGGCGAATTTAATCGAGCTGCATTAATAGCTGCATACTGAGGGAGGCAAAATGTGGAAAAAGAAATTAGCAGATGATCCTATTCCCTGGCTTTTGCAGAGCCAACCTTATACGCGGTACCGGACGCTGATGGAGCTGCTGGAAAAACCCATAGATGATCCGGATGTCATGGCGACCAAACAAGAGATGCTGGCACACGAAAAAACGCAGGCATTGATTGCCGAAACACAAAACTGGTTTCCGCAATCCGTCACCCGCCACAACGATGCCAAGCTGACGCACTACAAATTGAGAATGCTGGCGGATTTTGGATTGAACGCCGACGACCCTGGCATTGCGGAGATTATCGAAACGGCAACGGCGCATCAGCAAAATGGTTTGCCTGCTATCCGGCAAACGTTGCCGAATAAAGGCGAGGGCTTTCGTAAACCCGATCCTAATGCACGGGAATGGCACGCGATGCCGTGCGACTCACCGCTGCTGGCCATGACGCTGAAGGATTTGGCTTATTCTGCTCCGGAACTAGATACTGCAGTAGAAGAGATTGCAGAGAGATGGTCGACGCCGCAGGGCTGGTTTTGCCATTTCTTTTTTGTGGACGGTCAATTCAAAAAACTGCAAATCGGCTGTCCCATGGCCGGACTGCAGGCGCTGGAACTGTTCAGCCGTTTTCCCCATTTGCAGAAGACCGATTGCGTCCACAATGCCTATACAACGCTCCGCTATCACCGCGATTGCGGACGTAGCATTTACTATTTCGGCCGCTCGAAAAAATTCTGGGCGTTAAAATACCCGTTCGTCTGGTACAACGCCCTTTACCTTGCTGACGTGTTGACGCGCTATGAAGAGTTTTTAGACGAAGAGTTGCTGCGCGAGCTCATCGATTGGCTGCTCGCCTCCCAGGACGAACAGGGCCGCTTCACACCGACCTCGATGTTTATGACCTACAAAGGCTGGGATTTTGCCGATAAAAAAACGCCATCCCCCTGGATGACGTTTTTGACGTGCCGGATTTTGAAGCGGTATTTTTCTAGGTGATTCGATCGTCCGGGCGGGTCATATCCATCTGGAGTAGACTTGGCGAAGAAAATGGCCAAGAAGTTATCGCAGCCTATAAATAGAGTTAGAGTGGGTATAGAGGGCGGGGTGATGCAAGATAGAACCAAACAATAAAAGCGAATGTATACTAGGTTAACTATAATGGAGAGTATAGATGAAAAGCCAGTATGATGAGATAATCATAATAGACAAGATAAAAAAATTATTTGCCTTATCACAGTCAGCAATTGAAGAGGAAGCTGCCTCAGCCCTTAATAAAGCAAAAGAATTATTAGTGAAATACGGTATAGAATATTAAAGAATCGAAGAAGTAAAAGCACATATTATAGAACAGAAATTATTAAAAAAAAAAATATCTGATTGGCAATTCAAATTAGTTGAAATAATAACAAGCTACACCTTTACTGAAGCCATCGTTGAGACAGAAGAGTAAATTAAAACAGTTATTATTATTGGAAGGATAATAAATGTGATAACTGCTGCAAAACTATATGAATATTTGGAGCATAGTATATGTAGAATTAGTAAAAAATATGATTTAGTGCTACGTGATTTAGATAGCTTCAGATATGGAAGGGTTGAAAAAATACAGGAACGTCTAAATTCCCCTAAAAATGCAGGTGAAGATACAAAAAAGAAGGGGTTAGTACCTTTAGTTGATAAACATACAAAAAGGGAAAATATGGAATATCTTAGAAGCAAATATAATAAAATTACTAATAGAAACCATAATAATTCAATTGAAGAAAATTCCTATGGATTAGGAAAAATAGTTGGAGGAAAAATATCTTTGAATGATCAAATTGAAAAAGACTGAATGAGAAGCAAGCTAAGCAGACTATTTGATCATTCGTGCGGCGAACATACCCGAGCGTATTGCCAGAGGAACCCCATTGCCAGGCTGTACCGTCGACCCCGCGTAAGTGAGGTTGCGGATCTTTGGATCACGGTTCTTTGGCCTGAATCCATACTTATTGTATTTTCCCGAAAGTCCGAAGACCGACCCGCCGAGGCTGCCAAACCATTGCTCCTGATCATCCGGCGCCATAACTTCTCGAGCATGAACTTTTAATGTAATACCACTTTTCTCTTGGAACTGACGCAGCATTGTTTCCGCGATTTTGTGCTTTTGGGATGTGTAGTCTATCTGCTGGGTTGATGGCAGAACAGTGACAAGGAAAAGGGATGGTTTTTCGCGTTCTGTGTAACATGCATAGATGAGAAACGAGTCGGGCAGCTTTCCGTTATCAATTATCCTGTGCACCTCATCGTAATCGTCTGGAATGATAAAGCTGACGGTCATGGTCATCGAGAACAGAGCTGAAGTCGGTTCTGTTGACCTTGAGCAGCCGATGTATACAGAATCCGAAATCTGGAGTTTCGCTGAAGGTAAGCGGATTGTTTTTTCCGGCAGCCTTGAACAGTTCGTCGAAGACCCAGAGCTCAGTTATCATGGACGGGCCCATCTCGAAGGTGTAGCCGTTTTTTCTGCTCTCCCAGATACGTCCACCCACACGCTCTTGTTTTTCGTGGAGCGTTACATCATGTCCCTGTGCGCGGGAGTGTAGTGCGGCTGACAGCCCTGCAACCCCTCCGCCGATTATTGCAACTTTCATTATTATCTCTCCT
>CAZJRT010000235.1:0-3430 GCA_964548445.1 uncultured Pseudobdellovibrionaceae bacterium | reverse complement strand
GATGGCGGTGCCGAAGTCGTTTTTGTGAAACTGGCAAACTCGTTTGCAGAAGAAGGTTATGACGTCGAAATCCTGGTGGCGGATTGTGAGGGACCGTGTATTGGTAAAGTTAATCAGGAAGTACATATTCGCAAACTAGGTGGCAGCACAGCAAAAGCTTTAGTCCCTTTAATTTTATATTTTTGGCAAAAACAAGCGGACATTGTTTTTTCTGCATTAGCCGCACCCAATATTCTGGCCATCATCGCTAAGCTTCTGTCTTTTGGTGCGATACCAGTAATAATCACTCAGCACAGACATATTTCCACTGAGATAAAGCTGGCTGATAACTGGCGTTCAAAACTACGGCTTTTCCTAATGAGAAATTTGTTCAGATATGCAGATGGACATATATGCGTTTCTAAAGGAGTGGCTGATGATTATGCAGCTGAAACCGGAGTGCCGAGACACGAAATCTCTGTAATTTATAACCCTATATACGATAGAGAATTACTGTTAAGTGCCAAAGAAAACCCGGAACATCCGTGGCTGAAAAAAGGTGAACCGCCTGTAATTATTGCAATCGGGCGGCTTGAGCCTCCCAAAGACTTTAAAACCATTCTTAGAGCCATGAATATTGTCAGGCAGTCAAAGGATATAAAACTTATTATTTTGGGTGAAGGCAAGCAGCGAAAAATGCTGGAGCAAGAAATCTCGAAGCTAGGACTGGAAGAGGTTATCGATATGCCCGGTTTCGATCCCAATCCGTTTAAATACCTGAAACGCTCCGCTGCATTAGTTCACTCTTCCGAATTTGAAGGATTTGGCAATGTACTGGTCGAAGCGCTTTCATTGGGAATACCGGTGATATCCAGTGATTGCCCAAGTGGTCCATCAGAAATATTGGAAGATGGTAAATGGGGGAAACTGGTGTCGCCTGGTGATCATGAAGAAATGGCACTGGCAATTGCTACGGTTCTTGAGGAACCCGATAAATTCAATAACGGAGCCTTGCGGGCAAGAGTCTTTTCTGTAGCCAATGCCTGGAAGAAATATAAAGATATTATATATGCCAAAGCCAATTAGTCATCGCGTTTACGCGATAAAGCTAAAGATGGCGCAGAGCTCAGAGGCAATATGTAGCGGCCATCAGAATACTGGCCGCTACGCCTAAAACAGGCTGTGTCCTGTCATCTCTTCAGGTTTCGATAGACCCATCAGTTTCAGAATTGTCGGAGCAACATCCGATAAGGCCCCATTGGACAATTTCAGATCCTGCTTGCCTGAATAAATACATGGAACCGGATTGGTAGTATGGGTGGTGCAGATCCCGTCCCCTTCGATCATCTGCTCTATATTGCCGTGATCAGCTATAATCAGCGCTTCGCCGTCAGTTTCCTCCAGAGATTTCAGGATCTTGCCAAGTTCATTGTCTATATGCACGGCGGCCTGCAACGCCGCAGCCATATCACCGCAATGTCCGACCATATCTCCATTTGCTATGTTCAAAACAATGAGGTCGTATTTGCCCGACTTGATAGCTTCCTGAACTTTTGCGCTCACTTCAGGCAAGGACATCTCGGGTTTTTCGTCATAGGTCCGTACCTCTCTGGGCGAAGAGACCAAAATTCTGTCCTCATGCTCAAAAGGCTCTTCACGTCCATTGTTCAGGAAGAAAGTCACATGGGCGTATTTTTCGGTCTCGGCAATACGCAGCTGGCTCAAGCCGGCTTCCGATACGACCTGGCCCAAAAGACCGTTGTATTTTTCAGGAGGATAAACCACATGCATTTTGGATTTAAACTCTTCGTCATAAAGAGTCATCGAAGCAATGGCTTTAAGATCGGGGTTTTTGTAATCGAACCCGACGCCTTCGAGGCCCAAAAGACAACGGGTTAACTGCCTTACCCGGTCGGCGCGGAAATTAAACAGGAATACAGCGTCGCCGTCCTGAAGCCGGGGGTCCAGATCTTCGGACAGTTTAATAACACTCGGCCTGATATGTTCGTCAGATAAACCTTCACCATATGCTTGATCGAAAACAGCCTCCGCTGAATCGAACTCTTCTCCCTCAAGTTTGGTCAGAAGATTCCATCCGGCTTCAGTTCTCTCCCACCTGGAATCTCTATCCATTGAGTAGAAGCGGCCACTGACGGTAGCTATGTGAACATTCTCCAGATCACTTACAGCGCGCTGGAATTCCTCAACCTGTCCTTTGCCGTCATGAACGCCGGTATCCCTGCCGTCTGTGAAGGCGTGGATGAACACCGGTTTGCCAAGGCCATTAAGAAGCTGGCATAATCCTTTAACATGATCTGTATGGCTGTGAATGCCGCCATCTGAAAATAACCCTGCCAGATGTAAAGCCCGGCTGTCTCTGGCGTCATTAACGAAAGCCTGATATCCGGGGAGACTTGAGAAGCTGCCTTCCTCAAGGTCGTCAGTGATCCGGACCAGTGACTGCTTTATCACGCGTCCGGCGCCTATCGTGATATGGCCGACCTCGGAATTCCCCATCTGCCCCTCAGGCAGGCCGACAGCTTTCCCATCAGCCTTCAGCGAACTATTCGGAGCGGTGGCGAACAGATCATCCAGCACTGGTGTTTCTGCTATCGAAAGGGCATTACCCTCACCGGGCGGTGCGATTCCCACTCCATCCAAAATACACAGCAGCGTTGTTTTTTTGCTCATTCCACCCTCCAAATTTCAGATACATTTTACCTTCAGCTATTTTGCAGAAATTCTACGTAGATTAATAGCCTCCGAATTACAACTTATATAGTTTCGGACAGATGTAATCAGATTTAAAGATTATTTTCCTGTTATTACAGAAGGAGATTTATCATCAATCAGAAATGATAACTAATCCCGGCAATCACCCGTTCACTGCATAGATCCGTATTAAGGCATTCTTTTTTGCTTAGGGAAGAATCTACATATTTGAAGATCAGATCCACGTTGCTTACCGGTTTAAATTCCACGCCGACCTCCCAGTCAAAACTGTCTGGTATATTAGAGAAGGCTACGTTGTCTTGTATATGCCTGTGTGCAATATGGCTTTTCAGCTTTAGTTTTTCGTGTACAGGCAAATGCCCTTCGAGCTTTACATACCGAAGATTACCACTATTTGCGAAATGTTCCGGAGAATATTTGAGAGAAACCTCCGAATAAAAGGCATCAAAATTATAACCGAGCCCCGCGTCAACTTCCCAGAAATCATAGTTCAGTGAACTGATCGCATCGGGGAACATATAATAAATGGCCCCTATTCTGTGACCTGACTCGTCGCTGCAAGGCAGCTTGAACCTTCCGATTCTACCATGGCTTGAACAGCCATGCGTTTAATATAACGAGCATAATTAAAGCGGAGCGATTAACGAAACATGCCCCTCTCCTCTCAACATAAAAGTGGACACGCCACGCCAAACCGCAAGACAATGTTCGGGCTTGC
>CAZJRT010000234.1:0-3442 GCA_964548445.1 uncultured Pseudobdellovibrionaceae bacterium | reverse complement strand
CCTTCCGGATGGTGGGTATGGATATTCAGGAATGGAATCCCAAAACGCCCGGCAAGCTCTTCTGCCCGGACCATAGCATAATAATCGGTGCCCGGTCCGCCATCGCCTTTACAGACATCGTCGCCTGAGAAGATGATAGCTGTTGGCGGGTTGTCGAGTTTGAATGCCTCCATCGCGGTAGCTTCAAGTCCGTGCCCCTTGTTCACTTTGGCGATTTTCATTTCGACAGCTGCCGGAGCTCCGAGAGTTTTAAAAACCTTGGATCCATCGTCTTCCACAGGGCCGCTTTCAACCATTTTGGAAATGTAACCCTTAAGGACTTCGCTTATTTTGCCGTCAAGATCCGATCCTTCACTCTGTTCGAAATCATTCAGGATTGTACGATAGTGAATGTTTACGGCTGTACCCTTTTGCTCAATAAAAAGTTTTGAAGCTTTATCTGCATCATAACCTGCTTCGGAAATGGCTCTTCCCACGGCTTCGTTCATCTCATCAGCTTTGTCATTGACACTTTCAAGGAATGCCAGTTCATCTTCAGACATTTTACGAACGTCCGAGCGAACTCCGTTAAAGTATAAGGCACCGCCGCTGTCCGCAACCAGTGTTGCTTTCTCCGGGTGTTCTACTCCTGATTCTTGCATAAGCTTAACAGCGTCTTTTGCTCCGCGTGAGGTCAGGAAACCAAGACGATAGCCATCCCCGTTGCGAGTATATTCATTAACCAGATTCACAAGCTCTACCGGTAAGCGGGCATCCATGGCCTTTTCCGCAAACAGACCCGGAACCAGAACTCCTTCATTTACCAGTTTTTCAATTTCTTCCTGAGGTGTCCCAAAAGGGATAGCCTGATTGGCGGGGTTGTCATCTTCGCCCAGTGGCAACGATTTACCAGATGCCAGCGTATAGCCGCGCATAATATTGCCATCCATGTCGCAGACAAACATTGGCCGGTCACCAAGTTTTGCAATAAATTCCCCGACTTCCTCGGGAGTGGAATAAGCGCTCGTCATAGTGTTACTCCTGATGTTAAAGGCTTTGAACCATTTCTATTATGACTACCGGAAAGAAACAAGCGGAATTCAGAAATAATCAAGAAATCAAAAACCTGTTGATCCTTTTAAGCAAAACGCTTAAATCCGCTAATAATGAAAACGTATACCGACATAAAAAATCTGCCGGAAAAATTCCAGGGCGCTGTAGTAGCGATTGGAAATTTTGACGGTGTTCACAAAGGCCATCAAAAGCTATTGTCAATTGCAAAAGAACTGGCCGCGAACGAAGGCCGATCTTTTGGTGTGCTTACTTTTGAGCCTCATCCAAGAAAATTATTCAGACCTGATGATCCGCCTTTTCGTATTACTCCGGTACCCGTCAAATATCGCAGGCTGGAACTGACAGGTGCCGATTTTATAGTGGCTCAGTCTTTCGACTGGAATTTCGCCAGTCAGAGCGCAGGGGATTTTGTCAAAAATACTCTGGTTGATGGCCTGTCGGCTGCCAGAGTGGTCGTTGGGGAAGATTTTTATTTCGGTCAGTTGCGTAAAGGATCGTCTGAATTATTGCAGGATCTGATGCCTTCGCTGATTGTCACAGAGCAGCTTTTAGGTGATGACCAGGAGGCTTTTTCTTCCAGCCGAATCCGCGCAGCCCTTAGAAAAGGGGATATTAAAAAAGCTAACGAAATGCTGGGTTGGCAGTGGGAAATCGAAGGCGAGGTTGTTCATGGTGCCAAGCGTGGTCGTAAGCTCGGATATCCGACGGCTAATGTGCCTTTAGGTGAAACCTTGCATCCGGGCTATGGCGTTTATGCTGCCTGGATAAAAATCGAAAAAGAAGTATCGGAAGGTGAATGGTTGCCTGCTGCTGCGAATATAGGCATCAGGCCGATGTTTGAAGTGCCCGTTGGGCACGCGGAGGCATTTATTTTTGATTTTAATCAGGACATCTATAACAGGAAGCTGCGAATTAAACCAGTCACTCAAATTCGGGGCGAAGCGAAATTTGCAACAATTGATGAGCTGATTACCCAGATGAAGGAGGACTGTGATCAGGTTAAAGAAATTCTCCGGTCATCGCCACCTGAAGAAGACTGAAAAAAATCAGTCCGTGATATGGCTGGTGTCAAGACCAAGTGAATCCGCTAACGTTAATCCAAGCTGATATACCAAGAGCAGTGTCCCCAGGAAAACAGCACTATAGATAACAGCCTGTATTTTTGACGTGCCGCCATGTTTACGTATAAGACGCTCACGATCCTCCTCAGAGGTGCTTTCTATTCTTTCAAAGAAATTCCTTACATAGGAGAAGTAGTATCCGCTCGAATAAAGGGAGAGGATAACAAACAGCGCCAGGTAGACAGGAACCGGGATCAATATGCCTGAGAAAATTTCGAAGACGGTAAAGAGTGCCATAACGGCAAGAAATGCCATGAACAGAGGAAGTTGTTTACGGTATCCAAGCCAAAGAGGCGGACACAGCAGACAAAGCAGATTAAGGCACGGCACTTTTTGAATTTTATTGATGTCATTGGTTTTATGATCGGCTCGTAACCATCTGTCCCGGTAGTGTGCGTAGTCCTTGCCAATAAACGAGACTACTTCCGGGTCATCTACAAATTCCTGAATTTTGGTAATTTTATTCATGGGCCACCTGATAAGGAACAGATTACACGCTTCTGGATTTAGTTCAATAATGAAAGCCCTGATCTGTATTCAATATTTTATACGATAGTATGTTTGAAAGATTGTAATTATTACCTTAACAGGCTTTTGCTTATAGTTACTTGTCATTTAATGAGAAGAAAAGACGCAATTTGAAAAAGATCGCATCAGGATGGTTGGCCGCTCCGGAGCCTTCGGATGAAGACCGTCGACTGGAAATACTTAAGGAATATGAAATACTGGATTCAGAAGCCGATCCGGCATATGACAGGATAACCTCCTTCTGCGCCATCTATTTTGGTGTACCGATAGTTCTTGTTTCTCTGATAGACGCAAATCGTCAATGGTTCAAATCCTGTGTAGGAATAAAGGCACAAGAACTTCCAAGGGATCAGGCCTTTTGTGCGCATGCAATCCTAGAGGAAAAAGTATTGATAATTCTTGATGCTCTGACCGATTTCCGCTTCAAGGGTAATCCTTTAGTAACTGGCGAGCCTTACATCAGGTTTTATGCCGGTGCGCCCCTGATGACAGTCTCCGGTATTAAACTTGGAACATTATGTCTGATTGATACAAAGCCCCGCGCAGGCTTTTCGGGCAAGCAAGAGCAGATCCTAAAGCTTCTCGCCCGACAGATATCGGGCGAGATGGAGCTTCGCAGTCTCGAAAAATTAAGCGGCCTGCTTTAATTTTGTAACCGAAATTTTTATCTGGCTGCCGGAAAGGGCATGCTCTGCAGTAAAGTCGGCATCTACAGGCGTTCCCAAAGTCATTGCCGTAGA
>CAZJRT010000233.1:0-3443 GCA_964548445.1 uncultured Pseudobdellovibrionaceae bacterium | reverse complement strand
TATCCGCAGGTAAGGATAAAACATCAGTGTACCGATATTGGGTTTTTTATCCTTGAAGTCGCGGCCAAGGTTATGGACGAAGGAAAAACCGTGCGCGGTCATGAAGCCCATGGCGCAGAGCAGCAGGAAAATCAGCTTGGGTAAATCGGCCTCGCTAAGCGGCATTTCCTGCCAGATAAACATCAGATAAATAAAATGGAAAAAACCAAAATGGAACAGGAAGAAGAAAGCGACTTGCCTTTTGGCCGCCGGCGTTTCAGGAACCAGGCGGTCATTCATCTCGAAATTTTTTGTCGAAAATTCCTTGAGACTTAAAATGCGATAAAAATTTATGGCGCCGATAATTACGCTCTGGGCCCAGAACACCCACATCATCTCGCTTAAGTCCCAGCCCTGAACCAGCGCCATGACCATCGAGAACAGGTTCGAGAGGATCAAACCCCACAGGGACAGATCGGCAAGTATATTTTTTGTGCTGCTTTTCCCACTCTCCATCACGCCATACAGGATAGCGGAAAACCTATCTTCTGCCATCTACAAAATATTTCACCTTGGGAATGCCCGACGAATAATGTGAGCCGGTAAGGGACTAGAACCGCGAAAACCGCTGTATCTTATATCTTTAGGCAAAGCTGAAGAATCTTTGAGCGTTTTTACCTTAAAATATCCGATGTCTCCAAAGGCCTGCTCCAGTTAATTTTTGCTTGCCCGTATGCCATTATGCGTTGAAGATTAAGTTTCAGAGTAGTTCGGGAGGGGAGGGAACTTTATGCAGGAAGCGCCAAAGTCCAAACCAAAAGCGGTCATTCATACGGAAAAAAGAAAAGTATTTGTTTTTAATATATTATTCCTGTTTGCATGTTTTGCGGTTTTTGCCATTGCAACTATTTTTCTGACACCTGACATTCTCTTCGGGCTGGTTTTCGGGCTTCTGGCTTTTTACGTCAGTTTCGCGTATGAAACCTGGCGCTATTTCTTTATAACTCCGCAAATAGACCTGCATGAAAACGGCCTTGATATCAGAAATTTCGGCTTCTTTGACTGGAGCCAGTGCAGCTATGAGGATCTTGGCAATGAGCTGAGCATTTTTACGAAGTGGTACCCGGAACAAAAGCTACCCAGGAAAAAAGGCAAATCTGGTGCGCGGGTCATTCATATTGACAAGAAATACAACCGGCTCGTTATCCGGTTCAGGATGCCAAAATACCTGACCAATATCCCGGCAAGCGAATTTTGCGAAAAGGCTGATTGCTACAAGAAAGGGGCAACAGCAGGTCATTCTTCACAGGCGGCGAAGTCTGCGAAACTGTCATGGAAATATTATGCCTTCGGGACCGAAAAGCCGGACAGGAAAAAAGTAATCGTCACGTTTGTGATGTTGGCGATATTCGCTCTCATTTTTTTCAAGCTTTTTAAAATGAATTTTTTCCCTTCGGAGGAATGGAAGGGCATAATAAATCCGGTGCTGGTCCTCGTTACTGTTGCCCTGTTTATTCTGACGATATGGCGGGTAGTCATAAAAAAGATCAGGCCCAATGTCCCTTTGAGCAAATCTCATGCTGTTCTTGGCATACTAATGGGGCCTTTTCTCATCTGGGGCGGGCTGTATCTGGCTTTCAGTCTCGGGATCGGCCATGTCTATACCATTTATGCAGGGGCACCATTCGAAGTAACCGATCAGGTTACGGTCAAGAAATCCTCGCGCTCCGACGGTACCTGTTTTGAAGAATCCGCTGAGTTCGATACCGGAATTTTTAGTCAACTCTGCTTTGAATATATGGACGGGCTCAAGAAGGATACGCAGCTTTTCGGGAAATTCTCGGGCAGGGAAAGCTGGATGGGCCGGATTGTCGAGCGATTTCAATCCGTCACTTTAAGCGAAGTTGTGCAATTGGCAAGGGAGGCTGAGGATAGCAGGCTGGTTGGTCTCGCGAGGATAATGGTTTCCGATGGTAACCCCGAAACGCAGAAAGAAGGTTTTGAAGTGGCCAGAAAAGCAGCAGAAAGCGGCGACCCGGAAGGCCAGACTTTTCTGGCGAGCTTATATCTGGCTGGCAAAGGCACCGTAAAAAATGAGACCGGGGCCGCGCGCTGGCTTTCCAAAGCCGTGGAGCAGAATTACCCCGAGGCGCAGTTTCTTCTCTCGCATATGCTTCATAACGGCTGGGGAGTGGAAAAGAATGAAAATGAAGCTTCCCGGCTATTCAGGGAAGCCGTCAAAAACGGCCATCCCGAAGCCAGATACCAGCTTGGCAAATCCCTTATGACCAGCAATAAACCTGAGGACAGATACAAGGCTTATGCCATGCTTCATCTTCTAAGATACGACTTCAAGGATTCGTACTCTTTGCAAAAGAAAATCTATGAAACCTTTGACAAGGACCAGAAACGTGAAGCCCGGCGCGAAAGGCGCGAACTGCGAAAGGCTGATGAAGAAAGAAAGTGATTGAAACCCCAGATAAATGATTTTTCTTAGCTATCACTCCGCTGCCTGTTTGTGCTGGCGTTTGAGGACCGGATATAAATACTGCCCGGTATAGCTTTCTGGAATCTCGGCTATCTCTTCCGGCGTGCCGGAGGCAACGATCTTGCCGCCCTTGTCGCCGCCTTCCGGGCCGATATCGATAATATAATCGGCGGTCTTGATAACCTCGAGATTATGTTCGATCACCACCACGGTGTTGCCCTTGTCGACCAGGGCATGCAGCACTTCCAGCAATTGCCGCACATCGTCAAAATGCAGCCCCGTTGTCGGCTCATCAAGTATATAAAGCGTGCGCCCGGTCGAGCGTTTCGAAAGCTCCTTGGCCAGCTTGACGCGCTGGGCTTCACCGCCGGATAAAGTCGTGGCCTGCTGGCCGACTTTGATATACCCAAGGCCAACCGCTTTCAATGTCTCCAGCTTGTCGCGGATGGAAGGGACTGCCTTGAAGAAATCAGCGGCTTCCTCGACGGTCATATCGAGAATATCGGCGATCGATTTTTCCTTGAACGTAACTTCCAGAGTTTCACGGTTGTAACGCTTGCCCTTGCACTTCTCGCAAGTGACATAGACATCGGGCAGGAAGTGCATTTCGATCTTGATGACGCCATCACCGGTGCAAGCCTCGCAGCGCCCGCCCTTGACGTTGAAGGAAAAACGCCCCGGGCCGTAGCCACGCGCCTTGGCTTCGGGCAGACCGGCGAACCATTCGCGGATTGGCGTGAAAGCGCCGGTATAAGTCGCCGGGTTAGAACGCGGCGTGCGGCCAATCGGGCTCTGATTGATATCGATAATTTTATCGACGAACTCGAAACCGCGAATTTCCTCATAAGGCAAAGGAGTTTCCTTTGAGCGCATAAGAAGACGGCTAGCCGCCTTGTAGAGCGTCTCAATCGTTAGCGTCGATTTGCCGGAACCGGACGGTCCGACCACGGCGGTGAATTCGCCGGCGGCAACCGTG
>CAZJRT010000232.1:0-3451 GCA_964548445.1 uncultured Pseudobdellovibrionaceae bacterium | reverse complement strand
CATGACCCCGGTCAACCCGCCCATCGTGAAGATCACGATCGTGCCGATGATGAATGCCGGAGGTTATGAAACCAAGGTCCTGAGCGATGGCTGGACCGCTGTAACCCGTGACCGCTCACTCTCGGCGCAGTTTGAGCACACAATTGCCGTAACCGAAGACGGGTTTGAGATATTCACGCTTTCTCCCAAAGGTTACACCTGTCCTCCATATAAATAAGAGAAGAAGGCATAATCACCCTCTTATCAAGATTAATCCTGCCGGGCCGCCTTATCGGGTATGGTTGCATAAAAAAATATAGCGCCCGGATACAACTGTGTTTAAAAACAAAAGCATGGATGAAAAAGCCAAACCACATTACTCAGGACACCGCGACCGTCTGCGAGAACGCTTTCTAAAGGGAGGTGTCAACGCATTGCAGGATTACGAGTTACTGGAGCTTATCCTGTTTATGGCCATCCCGCGCAAAGACGTCAAACCCCTGGCTAAAGATCTGCTCACTCGCTTCGGGGGATTTGCCGGAGTTATGAATGCGAGCGCTGATGAACTTATGCATGTAAAAGGATTATCCGCCACTTCCGTAGCAGCGTTAAAATCTGTGACAGCAAGCGCCCATTACCTGATGCGTCAGGAACTGATGAAAAAGCCGATCCTTAACTCATGGAGCCGCCTGCTTGATTATTGCCAGGCCACCATGGCTCATGAAAAGAAAGAAAACTTTCGCCTGCTGTTTCTTAACAAAAAGAATGAACTGATAGCTGATGAAGTACAGCAGACTGGTACTGTAGATCATACTCCTGCCTATCCGCGAGAAATTATGAAACGAGCGCTTGAACTTGGAGCGACTGCCCTGATCCTGGTTCATAACCATCCCAGCGGCGACCCGAACCCTTCACAAGCCGATATTGATATGACTAAAGAGATTATCGATGCAGGGCGCCCTTTCTCGATTGTTATTCATGACCACGTTGTTGTATCCCGCAACGGACATAGCAGCTTCAAAAGTTTAGGGCTGATTTAAACAATGAAATCAACAATGAGAAATGTTATGATATTTTAAGTAAATGGCGGACTTCTTTGTCCGCCTGAATTTTTTGCATACGAACTAATGGAATTGCGGTTTTTTCAATCAGAACAGATAGTTATATCCAGAAAAACGGGAAGAATTATTCATGCTAAAATATATCATCCGATCAGTTTCTCCTCTCATCCTGACACTATTCATGTTCACTTCTTATGCTGAAGCGGCAGATTGCAGTGATACAACAATTCAGTCCGAGGTTAATTTTATAGTTAAAAGGATGGGCCAGGCTGAACCCGGCAGAGACCTGCAAGCATTTGTGGATGAAAAAATGCCCGGTGCTTCTCTGGAAGAAAAGCAAGAAGCGGCAAGGGCCATAATCGAGATGGGCGTCAGAAACGGTAAGAATTGTCCTATACCTGATGAACTTCTAGATCGCATTTCATCTTATATTGATGAAGAAAAAGGCACATTGAAATGCAGTGACACCCGGTTTCTGCCAGAAGCTGAAGCAGAATATCGTGCATTAGTTAATGCAGGCGAGCTGGAACAAATTGAGCAGCTGGTATACGCCCAGTTAAGCCAAAGCTTCAAGGGCGAAGAAAAAGCCAGATTCGATAGTAAATGGCAGGATAAGGATGTCCGTAAACTTTTTATTCTGGCGCTTTACCGCATGAACAAGCGGGAAGAAGCTGGCTGCAAGGACCAGACCCAACCCCTTCAGGAATTGATAGTCGAATATATCAAGAAGTAGATCTGGAATATTCGTGTCTATTCAGTGGCAACCGTGCAGGCCGCACTTTTGCTCAGCTCTTCTATTGATCTGAGTTTCTCCAGCTTGTTTTCCCTGATACGCCAAACAATGCCAAGAGGACGGTTTATGCCTGCTCCCGCTCCTCCAGCGGTAATAAGATAATCCTGTTCATCACAGTTAACTGCGAGGATACTATCAGCAATCAGAAATGCTATTTCTTCGAACCGTCCATCATCATTCCTTACATAGAACGAGTGGCTGCATCCTAAAGCGCCGCAATTGTAACTGGATCCAAATGAATCTATAATTTTTGCTATAATTACAGGCTGTTCATTTACGATTACTTGGGCGATATACGGCTTTGAATGGATCTTTTTCCCATCGGCCATTTCCTGATTTTGCAAGGAAGACAGGAAAGGATATTTCTCAAGGAATTCCTGGTTAAACCGGACCTCTTCAAAGACCACTTCCCACGGCTCTCCCGGCAAAATACTGGCGACTATAATACTGAAGAAAAGTATAGTCTTGGATAGAAAAACCATAATCAGTGACCTGCTAAAAGCTAAATGTAAAATATGTATAATATGTTCGGCTGCATACTTATATATGTCATAAGTATAGCCCCCTTGAGAGAGCAAGAACAAGACCGCCGATAAAAAAAACCGCCATGGAATTACCATGACGGAATATTTTAGTTATTTACCAGACCGGAAAAAGTAAGCTCTGTAGCCTTGCCCCTTGCTCCCTTTTTGTCGTTCCCCTGGTTGCCCTCTATCAAAATCTCTAAATGAATACCTATTTTTATGATACATAAAATTTTATGTAAATTCAAGTCAAATCGCAAATTAATTTTATCAGTTTATCCATATCTGTCGGCAAACCGGCACTGAAAGCCATTTCCCGGCCATCTGAAGGATGAACAAATCCTATCTCCCTGGCATGTAAAGCCTGCCTGTTAAAGGCGCGAATTAAGTCGCAGCTACTTTCATCCAGACCAGCTTTTCGCATAGCAGCATTAATAGCCGTAGGCTGCGGTCCATAAAGCTGGTCACCTATCAATGGATGTTTGATGGCATCCATATGGACACGAATCTGATGAGTCCGCCCCGTATTCAAACGACACTCAACGACTGAAAAGTACTCCTGGCAACGATCTATCACCCGGTAGTTAGTAAGCGCGTTGCGTCCTCTGGGCATTATAGCCATTTTCTGGCGGTATACCCGATGACGACCAATCGGCATATCAATGGTTCCTGTGACGGGCACTGGCACGCCGAGCACAACAGCAATATATTTGCGATGGAGCGTTCTATCGGCCAGCTGCGAAGACAAGGATCTGTGAGCATTATCAGTCTTTGCAGCCACCAGTAATCCGCTGGTATCTTTATCCAGCCGGTGCACAATACCCGGACGGGCAACTCCGCCGATACCTGACAGTTGCCCCCGACAATGATGGAGCAAAGCATTAACCAGTGTGTGGTTTTTGTTGCCTGCTCCCGGATGGACGACCATTCCTGCGCTTTTATTAATTACCAGGAGATCCTCATCCTCATAGACTATATCGAGAGGTATATCTTCCGGCTCAATCGAAGTGTCCTCGGGCGGTGGCAATTCCAGAAGTATTTGCGAACCTGCAGAGACCTTACCTGAAGGATTGGTTCGTAAATCACCATCGACC
>CAZJRT010000231.1:0-3489 GCA_964548445.1 uncultured Pseudobdellovibrionaceae bacterium | reverse complement strand
GCCTTGCCTGGAGCTGGAAGGTTTTGAAGCTGATGACCTCATAGCGACGTATGCACGTCTTGCGCATGAGCAGGGCCGGAAAGTGACCATCGTTGGTTCTGATAAAGACCTCATGCAACTTGTTAATGATAGCGTACAGCTCTTTGACCCGATCAAACAAAGACATATAGGGTCTAATGAGGTTATAGAGAAGTTCGGAGTGCCTCCGGAAAAGGTCATAGACGTACAGGCTTTGGCTGGAGATTCAATTGATAATATTCCGGGAGTGCCAGGAATCGGTGTGAAAACCGCCGCTCAGTTAATCGGCGAATACGGAGATCTTGAAAACCTTCTCGAACATGCAGAGGAAATCAAGCAGCCCAAGCGTCGGCAATCTTTGATAGAACACGCCGAAAATGCCCATATTTCCAAGCGCCTTGTTATGCTCGATACCCAGGTTCCTGTGCCTGTGTCTATAGAAGACATGAAGACGCGGGACATACATACACCTAAATTGGTGGAGTTCCTGAAGGAGATGGAATTTCGCTCGCTGCTGGCCAGACTGGATAAAGCGATTGATCTGCCGGGTTATGAAGCTCCGGCAGCAACTCCGGAAGCATCCGATTTGCCGCCTTGCTCAGCTAATCTGTATACGCTGATTAATGATGAAAAAACTTTAAAAGAATGGGTGGCCAAAGCGCGTACGCAAGGAGTAGTGGCAATTGATACCGAAACCACTAATCTGACGCCTGCTAAAGCGATATTATGCGGTATTTCAATTGCTTCTGCGCTTGGGAGAGGGGCGTACATTCCGGTAGGGCACAAAGGGAAACAATCTGAAGAAGGTGATTTGTTCAGTGATCCTGCTGACGGGAGTAGTGAAGAAACTCCGCAGTTGCCGTTAGAAACAGTAATTGAAATTTTAAGGCCGCTTCTGGAAGATGTTGCTGTTCTCAAAGTCGGGCATAACATTAAATATGACATGCAGATGCTGATGAAGCATGGCGTACGCATGGGGCCTGTGGACGATACGATGCTGATTTCCTACGTGCTGGATGGTACTTCGCATGGCCATGGAATGGATGAACTATCCGAGCTTCTTTGCGGCCATAAGACTATTCGCTTTGATGAAGTGGCGGGTAAAGGGAAAAATCAGGTTACGTTTGATTGCATAGATATCGAAACTGCTTTGCCGTACGCTGCGGAAGACGCGGAGATAACGTTGCGTTTGCACCACATCATGAAGCCCAAAATTGCCTTGGACAAAATGGCGACCGTCTATGATGATATCGAAAGACCGCTTGTTCCGGTTATAGCTGATATGGAGCGTACGGGCATACTGGTAGACCGTCAGAAGTTGCAGTCGATGAGTAGCGATTTCGGTCGTCAGCTTGTCGTTCTGGAAGAAGATATCCATAAACTTGCAGGACATCCTTTTAATATTGGTTCGCCTAAACAGATCGGGGCTGTACTTTTCGACGAGATGGGACTTGGCGGAGGCAAGAAGACAAAAACAGGAGACTGGTCGACTACTGCCGCATTGCTTGAAAAACTTGCTGATCAGGACCATGAAATAGTACGCAAGATATTGGACTGGCGGCAATTGTCCAAACTCAAATCTACCTATACAGATGCTTTGCAGGAACAGATCTGTGCAGAAACAGGGCGCGTACATACATCGTTCTCGATGGCTGCCACCAGTACCGGGAGACTTGCATCGAGCGATCCAAACCTTCAGAACATTCCGATACGTTCGGAAGAGGGACGCAAAATCCGTGAGGCTTTTGTAGCCGAACCAGGATGGAAGATTCTCTCGGTAGACTATTCACAAGTAGAGTTAAGGCTCGCGGCAGAAATGGCAGGAGTTGAAGCTCTGAAAGAAGCTTTCAGGCAAGGACAGGATATTCACGCAATTACCGCCTCCAGAATATTTAATGTGCCGCTTGAAGAAATGACCCCGGATATCCGTCGTAACGCCAAGGAGGTAAATTTCGGGATTATATACGGGATTAGCCAGTGGGGTCTTGCCAAGCGTATAGGCATTGAACCGGAAGTCGCCGGAGATTTTATAAATCGCTATTTTTCTCAATTTCCGGAGCTGCTGAATTATATGGAAGCCTGTAAGGAAGAAGCTCGTAAATTTGGTTATGTACGTACGCTGTTTGGTCGTAAATGTTATATCAATGGCATCAATGACAAAAACGGCGCTATAAGATCCGCTGCCGAGCGCCAGGCAATTAATGCGCCGTTACAGGGCACAGCCGCCGATATTATGAAGCTGGCTATGGCGCGCATGCCGAAAGCTCTTGTGGATGCGAGCCTGCGGGCGCGTATGCTGGTTCAGGTACATGACGAACTGGTTTTTGAGGTGCCTGAAGACGAATTGGAGCGCACAGCTAGTGTTGTCAAAACTGTAATGGAATCTGTAGCTAACCTGAATGTTAATTTGGAAACGGAAGCGGGTTGGGGTGAGAACTGGGCGCAAGCTCACTAGATAGTGTACGCGTTCTCTTTGGTTTGATATCAAGTTTAGCCGGTAAAGTCGCTAGCAATTCTGTGCAGATATTTGTCCAGTGCTCAACTCCTTGAGCATTGCTTATCTGATCGTTAGGAATTTCTATCAACAGATTTGCCAAACCATTTTCCTGACCATGCATCATGAAGCTACGAAGGCCCTTGGGCTTGCTCAAGTCGTAAGGGTCGTTGTCGCCAAATTTTACTTCTGGATATTTGTTTACGAAAAAATCGCGTACTACTTCATTAAGGCCGTTGCTCTTGTTGTAATGAATTGTAAAGTTCCATTCGAAAGGTTCATCGTAACCGGTTTGGTGTCTGGGGAACGAGTGAAATGCAAATACTGCAGGGTTTGCATAGCGCTTCATTAATCTTTCAATTTGTTCCCGGCATTTCTCATGAAATGGTTCGTGATATTTTTCCAGGCGTTCTTTGACCTCTTCTTTATCTAATCCCTGATTTGCGGGAATAATAATACCATCATCATGATCGTGAATGACATCAGGAGCTGCAGCTTCCCTGTTTAGATCAACTAGTAGTCTTGAATAAATCCCCATAATGCAGGTCGCATTTAAGCGTTTTGCAACCCGTCGGGCTACATGGGGAATGCCAATATCATAACCATGGTATGAATCAATAAAGTCATTATCCATTCCGAGATAAGGCGCCACATCGGCGGGCAGCTTGTTGCCAGCGTGTTCACACAAGAAAAGCACTGGAAAATCTGCTTCCGGGTTTAATATTTCAGCTATCTGATTTTCTGACGACATTTTGAAGCCTTTTTCTGGATGATAAGGTTTTTATATTAATAAATTATTGCCAGCAAAAAAAGGCCGGAGAAATTCTCCGGCCTTTGTTGATTAGACTAGATGGTTCTGGCTGGCTTACATCATACCCATGCCGCCCATACCACCCATGCCGCCCATACCGCCCATATCGGGGGCGCCGCCAGCGCCTTTTTCTTCCGGTCTTTCGGTTACGGAAGCTTCGGTGGTG
>CAZJRT010000230.1:0-3499 GCA_964548445.1 uncultured Pseudobdellovibrionaceae bacterium | reverse complement strand
CTTGTCACCTGATTGCATATTTCTGACTTCCGGATCGCGTCCCAGATTTCCGACGATAATTACCTTGTTGACACTGCCAGCCATATTCTTCTCTCTTCTTTTATTGAGCACTTCGGATTCACTATAATGATAGCCGTACATATATAAAAAGGAAAAATTATTATGCGAGCATGGCAAAGAATGCTCTCCGGCAGGCGCCTTGATTTAATCGACCCCGCACCGCTGGATATCGAGATTGAAGACATTGCACACGGACTTGCCCGTGTCGCCCGATGGAATGGACAAACAACCGGCGACAACGCTTTTACCGTTGCACAGCACAGCCTGATTGTTGAAGACATTGCCTGCATGCTTGGGCGGGAAATATGCATAGAATGGCGACTTGCAGCATTACTGCATGACGCGCCCGAATACGTTATCGGAGATATGATCTCTCCTTTCAAATCCGCGCTTGGGCTGGATTACAAGGAATTTGAAGACAGGCTTCAGAAAGCAATCCATATTCGTTTCGGGCTTCCTCCACAAATGGAACCCGAACTCAAACACCGCATAAAAGCAGCTGATCGGGCTTCAGCCTGGCTGGAAGCGACGGAGCTTGCAGGTTTCTCCCCCGAGGAAGCAGACAGGCTTTTTGGTCCGTTGCCGATTCTGCGCCGAAAACCGGATCTTTTGCCTTTACCGCCGGAGGCCGTAAAACAAAAATTTCTTGACCTTTTTTTTCTATTGGCCAAAGAGTCAGCATAGGCAATTATTAACAAAACCTTTATTTTTATGCTTGCGATTAGCATAAGATTATGGTTTTATGAGCGACTAATTAACATAATAAACGAACCACAGGGAGTTTACCGATGTCTTTGCGTCAGGAATTTAATGCGCATACCTGCAGAATCTTCGACACTTTATTTGAGCGCGCCCGCAAACTTGATGGGCATGATTCCCTTGTTAAAGCTACGAAAGGGAGACCGTTTTCCCAGGTAATAGTAGATGATGTAGCTCTTTCTTTCATGAGCATTATGCAGGAAATTCCCGAAGCGAAAGTTCCGATTGATTTCTATAAACACCTGATTGAAAAAGGGAAAGGTGTACAAGTAACAAGGACGGAAGCGAAAGAGAATTTTTCGACTGCCTTAAAGGTTGGACCTGTTGAAGATCGTGAACCTCAATTTTTTGAAGCTCTGAAAGAAGCGGCAGTTCCACAGAAAACTATTGCCGAGATGGCACAATTATGGATGGGACTGCTTAGCTATATGGGCAGGTTACCCTCAAGCGAGATAACCCTCTCCGCCACAAACAAAGCAAATAGTGCTCTGGAAAATTTCGCATACTCGCTTGAATTCTGGCAAGAAGAACAGCAAAACGGCAACAATCTTCCTGTCGTAATTGATCCTAAGCAGGACAATAACAGACCAGAAGATAACAATAAGGACAAAAAGCAGGATCAGACTGAAAAAGCACCTCCATCAGGAGTAACCATCCATAAGGCAGAAGATATTGGCTCAGTAGATGATGCTATGGAATCCCTTGTTGGGATGGAAGCGCCCAAACAGCAGATAGCGCTGATCAGGGCAAGGGTCCAGCTTGAGAAAGCAATGAAGAATGCCGGAATGGCTCCTAAAAAGGAACGCGCCCGGATGGACCACTATGTGTTCAAAGGCGATCCGGGAACCGGCAAAACCACTTTCGCCAGAATGATCGGCAGCCTTTACAAAGAAGCTGGCCTGCTTGAAAGCGGCCACGTTGTCGAAGCCGGGCGTTCTGCGATTGTTGGCAAATACATAGGTCATACGGCCCCGTTGGTTGAAGACATTATTGATGCCGCAAAGGATGGCGTACTGTTCCTTGATGAAGCATATATGCTTCTCGGCGAAGGCAATGACTTTGGACCGGAAGCCATGGGTACGCTACTTAAAGGAATGGAAGTAAACAAAGACAGACTGGTAGTTGTGATCGCTGGTTATCCTGATTTGATGGGACAACTGCTCCATTCCAATCCAGGTCTGGAAAGTCGCTTCCCGCACAACATCAATTTCCCAAATTTTGAAACGGTAGAGTTGATGGAAATCTTTGACCGGAACATGGATAATCTGAATCTTCAATTGGAAGACGGACAAAGAGAACGTGTTGCCAAATTGCTGGAACTATTGAAATCCAGCAGCAAAAAGACTTTTGGCAATGCCAGAACTGTAGAAAATATTGTCGACAACCTGAAAGATGCCCATAGCGCCGTACTGGCCGAAAAAGGCGTCCTTCAGCAAATTGCCGAGCATCAAAACAGAGGCGTTTTAAGAGACGTCGATATCAAAGCTATGGTTACAGTAACTTCCGAGGCAGTAGATAAAGTTGCCAGTAAATACACTTCTGCATCTTCACTGGAAAAGCCAAAGCCTCGTATTGGGTTTTTTGTAGGAGACAACCACCAACAGCTTGAAATATAAAGCAATGTTCTTTCAATACAATAAAACGGCGCTTCAAAAGCGCCGTTTTTTATTTCGGATTTTAACTAATTTTTACAGTGCCTTTACGACCCCTGTGATACTTTGATTAGGTTATTCCCGGAGGCTAATGTTTATGTTCAAAGCCAAGAAGATACTTGAGTTTGTTCTAACAATTATTATTCTGATCGGTATAGGGGTACTGGGAATTCGCGCCCGCAACGAAGAAGCGGCAATCAGTAATACCTATATTACTGCCATGGCAGGCACAGAAACACAGAGCATCGCCACCCCTTACTCTTCTCTGAAACCGGACGATAATCCTTACGTCGCTGCGAAAAGCGTCCAGGACCCGTCAATGTTACAAAATTTGGCCCAGCAAAAGGCAATGCGCATATTATCTACTGGCGACGTGTCACGGTTACAAACCGAAATGGAAAAAACGGGAATACTAAAACAAGGAACATCAAAGTAATTGATTTTCCGTAATGCTCGCGAATTCGCCACCCTCTTCCCTTAAGGCTTGCGCAATAATATTACAAAAAATTGTCTGGCCCGCACCCGAAATTGCTTGAAAACAAATTTTTTTTTTGCTTTTATACAATCTTCTGTAAATAAAAGAAACTGGGAGGGCGGTCGTTATGGGGCCACGTCAACAATTTCACAGCATGGCTTATGCTGGTATTCTGGATTTTATAAAAACATTGCAAAGCTTTGATGATACTTTTGCTGAAGCTGTTGAAGCTTATCCAGCCAGTATCACGGATGGTAAGAAGTTTTCCGAAATCGCAACAGATGAGGCAATGTGCGTTTTCGCCGACATAATGTGCAACGTGCCGGAAGAAAACGAAATACCGATTGAGCATTTTAAATTACTGATGAGCGCCAAATCAGGAGGAGATGTTTCTGTAGCAGAAGCAAAAGAAACCCTAACTAAAATGCGAGACGAAAGAAAGGCTGCATCTTACCTGGAACGCACAAGCTATGCCGAACTTCTGCAAGCCGAAGGCCGCGCAGATGAACGCCCGGAATTTCTTAAACTTCTTGATAAAAGAGAAGAAGCAAAA
>CAZJRT010000229.1:0-3501 GCA_964548445.1 uncultured Pseudobdellovibrionaceae bacterium | reverse complement strand
AAGTGACCTTCGATACGAGTCACAGGATCAATTACAATCCGTCCCGATTGCCCGTTAGCTAAAACCCGCTCTTCCATTTTTCTATTCCTGTTCTTCTGTAACTTCGACTGTAGTCTCAACTGTTTCTTCGGTCGGAGGATTTTGTCCCCTTACCGCTGTGGTGATTCCTCTGATCAAGGCGTGAATTCCCAAAGCTCCTGCAGCTCCGCCAAGAGCCGCGGCGCCAATCTTGTCGGCATTAGCCTCAAGACCGAAATTATGGATTTTTGTAAGCCGTTCGTAGAATGGTCCCTTGTCGAAAAAGTTGTTTTCGGAACAACCTATACAGCCATGCCCCGCTGTAATGGGGCTGGAGGTCCCGCCATTCCAGCCTATTGTGGTACAGGCATTATAAGTGGTAGGCCCCTTGCAGCCGACCTTGTAAAGACAGTAACCCCGGCGAGCGCCCTCATCATCCCATCGCTCGACAAACTGACCGGCATCAAAGTGAGCGCGGCGGTAACATTTGTCATGAACTCTTTGGCTATAAAACATTTTTGGCCTGCCATCCCGGTCGACATCGGGGAGGCGATCAAAAGTAACAACATAGGTAAGCACACCGGTAATAACATCGGCAATCGGCGGGCATCCTGGCATCTTTATAACCGGGCGGTCTTTGATGACTGTATCAATAGAAACTACATCTGTCGGATTAGGGCGGGCAGCCTGAACAGATCCCCATGACGCACATGATCCAACGGCGAGAATAGCTGCTGCATCACGGGCAGCATGCTCGAGCTGTTCTTTAAAAGGCTTGCCCGCAATCATGCAATAAACACCGTCTTCTTTGAGTGGCACGTTACCCTCGACCACCAGTATGTATCTGCCACGGTAGGTTTTCATGGTATCTTCGAGGTAGGATTCCGCTTCAGCGCCAGAAGCTGCCATCGCAAGGCTGAAATAGTCCATCGAAATCATCGAGGTCAGGACATCAGTGATCAAGGGATGGTCTGAACGCAGAAGTGATGCGCTACATCCCGTACATTCCATACCATGCAGCCAGATAACAGGAACCCTCGGTTTGGTTTCGAGGGCTTTGGCTATTTTGGGTGTCCAGGCTGAAGAAAGGCCCAGCATCCCGGTTGTTAAAGCGCAAAATCGGAGAAAGTCTCTCCTCGAGATGCCTGCATCCCGTATCGCCTCATAATACGTTTTCATGAATTTTGCTCTTTCTTTATTTTGGACTTTAATCTTGAGCCGGAGTTGTTGAGGAAAAACCTTTTGCCACTAATCATGGTGCTGACAATAGTCGTATTGGAGAAAATCTCGTTATGGATCACGGTGTAGAGATGGATTAACGCATACAGAACTATGATCCATGACGCCACCCGGTGAATTGTGTGCCAATCCTGAGTATTGCTTGAAAAGTCACTAAGCCAGCCGAAAACGAAATATTGCCAGCTATCGCGGCCAGCTGCTTCCGCATACATTCCAAAACCGCTTATTATCAGAACAAGACATGGAATAAAGAAAAGGAAAATATTAATTATCCGGGAGACGGGATCAGGCCCTACGAACTGACGAGGGTTTTTGGGAAAGCCGAAAAACCACAAGAACTGATCGTTGAAGTCTTTACACCAGCCTTTGCTCCAGAAGGGTATGACAAAAGTTGATCTGGCATATCTGTTACCAATGATTGCCCACATGATTCGAAACAGCAACCCCACGCAAAACAGGTAAGAAACGCTCATATGGGTAAATCTGATATACCCCATGACATAGCCTTCTCCTGCTTCTCCCATAATGCTGGGAGGCGGCACACCGATCAGATAGCCCGATACTACCAGGGCAATTACGCATACAACGTTAAACCAGTGCCAAAGCCTGGTATAACCATCGTAAATTTTTCTGGAATGATACGTTTGATTATCGGGACACCCGGCATTTGAAGTGGCCTTGTTTTTTGGCATCGCTTTCCAACCCCACACTAAAGCATGCAATAATATCTTACTTTACTAATGCAACCAACCGTCCGATGGTTGTGAATTTCTCACACCCTCACTCCATCATTGCGAAAAGAATTTCTGTCAATTATTCCACAGAAAAAACTTGTTGGGCACTATTCTCTTGAGTATAGCTTTTACAGCAAAAGAATAGAGGCACCTGATGTATAAGTTTTTTTCGGGGCAGGCCCCTTTGAGCATGGAAACTCTGAATGTAATCGCTCACCTTCCAACCAGAAGCCTGGAAGATTTAGCTGAAAATTCATTCTGGGATTTGCTGGATGATTCTGACTTTATGCGTATCGCGGTGCTACTTGCCAGAAAGAGTCACAATGAAGGCGGATGTCCAATTGGCGCTGTGATTATAGATAATGAAACCCGCGCTATTATTGGCAAAGGCCATAATACGCTCGTACAGGAAAATCATCCCTACAATCACGGAGAAACTTCTGCTATTCGGGATGCAGGAAGAATTGATTTCAGCAAAACGACAATCTTTACTTCTCTCAGTCCATGCGATGTTTGTGCAACCCTTATATATATGCGGCAATTTGACCGGGTAGTTGTCGGTGATATTACGAATGCGTCCGGCAACGAAGACATGCTTAAAGCCAAAGGAATTACCGTAGATATTCTGGAAGACCAGATGGGCATAGAGCTTTATAAGAAATATCGCGAGGAATACCCCGAACTGGACATAGAAGACTGGAAAGGAAAGGCAGCGCTGTAAAATGGCCGAGAATTTATATGTATTAAAACATCCGCTGGCGGGCACCTATCTAAAGGTTTTAAGAGATAAAAACACTCACCCTGAATTGTTCAGGCAGCAAGCCAGAAGACTGGGGAACATGCTGGCCCTGGAGGCCACACGCGACCTCAAAACCAGAAAAGAAAAATTCGAAACTCCGCTTTGCGAGACCGAGGAAAGCGTTATCAGCGAACGTATCGGTATTGTACCGATATTGAGAGCAGGTATTGGACTTGTTAACCCGTTTCTCGATTTTCTTCCCAATGCTGAAGTAATGTTTCTAGGCATGTACAGATGCGAGGAAACCTTCCAGCCAGTCTCCTATTACAACAAGCTGCCCCCGGACAATCCGGTAGACGTGGCATTTATTATCGATCCAATGCTGGCAACCGGAGGCTCAGCACTTGCTACACTCGAGGCTATCAAGGACTGGGGCGTTAAAACTATTAAATTCGCAGGAATTATTGGTTCACCTGAGGGCGTCAATGCAGTCCATGAACATTTCCCGGAAGTAGATATTCATCTTGCAGCTCTGGACGAGCGCCTTAACGAAAACGCCTATATAGTTCCAGGCCTTGGTGATGCCGGCGACAGAATCTTCAACACCTAAAGTCCGGCGATCATCATCCCGTCACTCCGGGTAGTAGGAGCAGCAAAACTGCGACCTTTGCCGGGCAGCTCAGGTGTATCGTTAGCGACCGCTGCTTTCATGAACATTTCTTTTAAACAACCGGAGACTACAACACCGGCGACAGCCTTATTGGTGATTTT
>CAZJRT010000228.1:0-3514 GCA_964548445.1 uncultured Pseudobdellovibrionaceae bacterium | reverse complement strand
AAAGCTTGGCAATATTAGGTGGGCTAAACTTCTCTCTGACCATGCACGTAGTCTTCAAATTGAGGTGCTGGGGTTATGGCAAGGCTTGTATTATAGAGGCCTTTGTTCTTGTCAGAAATCCAGGGGCTCGTGGCATCCTTTTTGGTCTGACTCTTGACGGTATGGGTATAGATCATGGTGGTCCGTACGTCACTGTGCCCCAGTAGTTCCTGAATGGTGCGGATGTCGAAGTTGGCCTGCAACAGATGGCTGGCGAAGCTGTGCCGGAAGGTGTGAGCGCTTACGCGCTTGGTGATCCGAGTCTCGTTCACCGCCTGTTTAATTGCTTTCTGGACATGGGTTTCATGCAGGTGATACCGTCGATATTCTCCCGTCTTGGGCTCAAGGGTCAATTTCTTGGCCGGGAAAAACCACTGCCAGACAAAATTCCTGGCCGCGTTTTTGTATTTACGCTCCAATGCATTCACCAGGAACACGCCTGCGTATTTTTGATTCAGATCCCATTGATGAAGATCCTTCAACGAATCGAGATGCGCCCGGAGTTCCGGCAGGATTGCTTGCGGAAGCGGCACGGTCCGGTCTTTCTGACCCTTACCGTCATGAACCGTAAGGACACCCTCGTCCAGGTTCATGCATTGAAGGCGGAGGTTCAGGCATTCGAAAAGCCTCAGCCCGCATCCGTAAAGCAATTTGACGACAAGGTCGTAGGGCGGCGTCAGATGTTTTAAAACAGCATCGATTTCCCTGCGTGACAGGACGACGGGAATATACGGTTTCCGCTTGGCCCGGACGACTCCCTCGACCTTGCCGAATTCACGGCCCAAAGCGTGACGATAAAAGAAAAGCAGTGCATTAAACGCCTGATTCTGGGTGGTTGCCGCCACTTTTCGGTCCACGGCCAGAAACGTCAGAAAATCCTTTACATCCTTCGTCGAGAGCGACTCCGGGGATTTGCTCTTCGTGAACGTCTGGAATTGCCTGACCCAGCCCTGATACGTTTTCAGGGTCTTAGGTGAATAATGCCGGACGTGGATTTCATCGCCCAGCCGCGCATATTCGGATTTCCAGGAAGCCCCGCTTGACTGAACTGGCTTTGCGGGTGCGGAAACGGCCATGCGCTCCGGTTTGTCTGAAACATTTTCCGCAATGCCGAGGGAGTATGCCGGTTCCCGGGGGTTTGGCGATGAGTCAGGGAACGCGGAACGCGACGGAATGATCTTTTTATCAAGTAGTTGTTTTGCCGGCGCGCCACCTGCGGCCATCGACTTATTATCATTTAAAGGGCTATGTCCCGGAGATACAGGGGATTTGGCCAGCACCGCCTTGAACGGTATGCCCAGCTCGTCAAGAAGATCATAATACAGCGTTACGGCTTTTGTGGCCTGTTCCTGCTGGGATTGTGTCTGTTTTTTGTCCCGTAATTTCTGGATAAAAAGGGGCAGACTGTTTTTATATTTGGGAGGGGTGCGGTATTTTCGGCAATAATCGAGATAATAGCGAAGCCATTTCAGATACGCCCCTTGTTCGCTTTTCGGGGCCGTCTTACTCTGCAAATATTCTTCATACTTGGACTGTAATTCGGTAGGAATGGTCTCCATCTGGAATCTCCCCTCTTCCGGATAACCTTCATTTTTGACATGATATACAGAAGAAGCTAAATATATGGTTGCGAAATGTTTGTCAATCGTATTATAGTAATTTATCATTAGTTATTTGGAATCTGGGGAGCTCGGTTAACCGTGATCCGAGGATTTCTGGAAAACCACCGATGGACTTCAGCACCAAAATCTTGGTGTTATCCGGAAACTGTAGAATCACTTGTTAATCGCTACGATGTAGCCCAGTTTGGTGGGGTTTTGTGAAGAACATTGAAGTAGTAATTTTCGCAAATTCTGTGAAACATCGTCAGCATTGTGTCGCTGGAAAATGCATTGCCAATGGCCAGTGGGTAAGGCCAGTGTCAAATCCTACTGGCACGGAATTGAGCCAAACGCAAGCGCAGTGCCAGAATCCATACGGAACTTTCAACGTAAAGCCTTTGCAAAAAGTTATTATGAGTTTTCGGGCTCATGCGCCCTTGGCTCATCAGCCCGAAAACTATGTGATAGATGGGTCGACATGGCGGCAAAATTATAAGATTCCAGACGAAGAACTGAACCATTATCTGGATCAGCCTAACGACGTATGGGGCGGCACAGATCGCGTACATCATGATAGTATTGTCTCAGGGCAAATTGTTGTTGATCAGTCTTTGTATCTAATCGCTGTAAATAATTTGAATTTGTACAAGAATCAATATGACAGAAGAAGAGCATCTTTCTCATATCGTGGAATTAGATATGATCTAGCTGTTACTGACCCAAACTTCGATAGAATCACTCAGAGTAATGAGGCAGTTAGAGGAATATTGTGTATAAGCTTGGGTGAAGAATACCAAGGTAACTGTTTCAAGCTTGTAGCGTCTATATTTTAATGGGAGATTGCATGAAGATTTATACAATTGGATTTACCCAGAAGAATGCAGAGAAGTTCTTCACATTCCTCAGAGTGGCAAAAGTAAAAACTCTGATTGATGTTCGTCTTTACAATGTGTCTCAGTTGGCTGGGTTTGCTAAGCGAGATGATTTGAGGTTTTTTTTAAAAGAGCTTTGCGGTTCGGATTATGTGCATTTGCCAGAGCTTGCGCCAACCAAGGATATTCTCAATGCATATAAAAAAGGCGATATTTCATGGAAGTTATACGAAGAAGAGTTTCTTAATCTTATGGCACAAAGAAATGTTGAGAGATTAATTAATCAGGAACTCCTAGATCATGGGTGTTTGCTATGTTCCGAACATGAGCCGCATTTTTGTCACAGGCGGTTAGTTGTTGAATATTTAAATGAACACACAGATATTAACCTAGAAATAAAGCATTTATACTAATGAAAGTAATTTTAGTGCTGTATCCAAAGCTTTTCAACTGCTACCAGAAGTTTCATAGAAAAGTTGACAAAATACTCTCCGCCTCGGATAAGGTTGAGTTGATATATTCCTCGGATCCAAACGGGTTTATCCAAAGGTTTTTTTATGAAAGTCAGCGCATTAGCTCTATAAAAAGACTTGAGAGTTGGGATGTCGGTAATGTAACACATGCAATTATTTTCGACGATGGCGAAGAGTTCCCGGATGAGGTGGAGCTTTTAAGGGAAAACCGCGTCCCGCTTCGGCTGATAAATATTGCTATCACTCGGGTAATAAATATTAAGCCGGAGCCTGAGTACAAGGGGCTGAAAAGCACGAGCGAATATGAGTATATTGGGCGAGGATCCTATTGGGGAAATCCTTACTCCATGTATGAAGATGGTGAAGATAGAGAGGAGGTCATAAGGAAGTACAAGTACGATTTTGATTTCGATAAATTTCCGAATAAGGACAAGAACGAGGTATACAAACTGGCTGGAAAGCGTCTGGGATGTTTCTGCAAGCCTGATTCATGTCATGGTGATGTTTTAGCGGACTTTTTGAACTCATG